>JASHXK010000508.1 GCA_030043575.1 Terriglobales bacterium | reverse complement strand
GGCTGACGCCTCACTGCGCTCAGGATGACACATATTCGTAGTTGATGTGCTTCGCAAGACGGCAGCGTGCTTCAGCGGGTAGCGAATAGCGATGGGCGAAGAGCGAAGAGCGAAACGCAATTCTCAAAAACCTACGAACAGGGGTTCGGGCTCGAGTGCGATGCCGAATCTCTCCATCACACGTGATTGAACCTCGTCTTTTAGCGCTATGATCTCGGCTGCGGTCGCGCCGCCGCGATTGACGATGGCTAAGGCATGCTTTCGCGAGATGCCGATGCGGCCCTTACTATAGCCCTTTGTGAATCCTGCATGTTCGAGGAGCCAAGCTGCCGGGAGCTTGCGGAATCCGTCGGTTGCCGGATAACTCGGCAGCTGTAAGCCGGCGCTTAAAAGCCTGGCGGAGAGTTGTTCGAAGAAATCGTGCGGCACGATCGGATTCTTGAAGAATGATCCCACACTGTGGGAGTCTTCGTCGCCGGGAACGATGAGCATTGCCTTACGGCGGCGGATCTCGCGCACGGCGTCTCGCGCCTCGGTTAGTGTTGGCTCAGATGAGCGGCCGGCGAAGAATTGCTGCAGATCGGCATAGCGGAGAGTCGGCTTGCTCCCTTGCCGGAGCGCAAACGAGACCTGCAGGATGACGTATCTTCCGCGCTCGCTAGTATTGAAGATGCTGGAGCGGTAGGCGAATCGGCAGTCGACATTCGAGAGAGTTCTTATCTGCATCGACTGCAGATCGAGCACGCGCACCTGCTGGATCGTCTCGGAGACTTCCTGTCCATAGGCGCCGACGTTTTGTATCGGCGTGCCGCCGACGGTTCCGGGAATTCCGCTTAGGCATTCCAGGCCGGCGCAATCGGCCTCGACTGTCTGCGCAACGAATCTGTCCCAGTCGTACCCAGCGCCCGTGATAAAAACCACTCGACCTTGTGTGGTAACAGAGCGGGTCGGGTTGCCGATCGCGATCTTGAGCACCAGTCCAGAGAATCCCCGATCTGCGATTACGACATTGCTGCCGCCGCCGAGCACGAACAGCGGCAGGTCGCGCGAGCGCGCGAACTCGACGGCTTCCACCACATCCTCTTCGGTATAAGCCTCAGCGAAATAGCGCGCCGGGCCGCCAACGCCGAGGGTGGTCAAAGGGGCCAAATGGACTTGTTCACGGATGAGCATTGAGATGGAGACCATAGTAATTGGAAAGCAACGCGACTGCCCTGCCGAGCCAAGAGAAGGAGAAAAGCAGGTCCCTCGACTAGGCTGCGCTCCGCTCGGGATGACAGAACGGGGCACCCCGGCATTTTCTTTCACAGCCGCTTGCAATCACCTCGTCATGAGATGGTGTGACGGAAATCACAAACACTTGGCCCGGGCGGCAGCTATGCTAAATTTCACTGAATCGCCAGAGGAAGCCCACCTCGAGCGATTGGTCAGAGCAGCAATACTGCCCCGTTTCTTGACTTGCTCTGTTGGCGAACTCGATAATCGAAGGTTATCCCTACGCTCCCGTTCCAATATGTGCAAAGGCAGCGCGCATTGGGGCCCAGCGTTCATAAGGAGTCGGCCTCGTGGCTTCATCGGCCAGTTCCATCGAAACCAGTGCAACCAGGATTCCCAAAGGAGTGGCGTCGCTGCGTGCGGGCGAAGGCTACTCTTTTATTTTGCGCCGTCTGCATTCGCTCTCAGGCATTGTGCCCATCGGCGCGTTCCTGATCGAGCACTTCATCTCCAATGCCGAGGCGACGAAGAGTCCGCAGGCCTACAACGACCAGGTGAAGTTCCTCACCGGTCTGCCGTTCGTGCACTGGATGGAGTGGCTGTTCATCTTTCTGCCGCTGCTCTATCACGCGCTATACGGAATTTATATCTGGTATCGCGGCGATTCCAACGTCGGGGAGTATCCCTGGAGCGGCAACTGGCTGTACTCGGCGCAGCGCTGGACCGGCATCATCGCTTTGCTTTACATCGGCTATCACGTTTACACCATGCGCTTCTCCGGCGTGCTGTTGATGGAGAACTACCGCGCGGCGTTCTGGAAGGTGCAGCAGGAATTCATGAATCCCTGGGCGGTGGCGGCGTACGTGATCGGCATTATCGCGGCCTCGTGGCATTTCTCGTATGGGATCTGGTTGTTCGCCGCGAAGTGGGGTTTCACGGTGGGCGAGCGCGCGCGACGCAAGTTCGGTTATGTCTGTATTGGCGTGGCAGTGGTGCTGGTCGCGATCGGAATGGTGACCATCCGCGGTTTTCTGAACACGCCACCGGTTCCTGCGCCCAGCGGAATTGAATCGTCGTTCGACACCTCACAGGTGCGGTAACTACGGCGGCTCCGGCCGCTTCATTTTGCATAAAGATCGTCTCTTATATGGCTCATCCTAAGATCATCGTGGTTGGTGGCGGACTGGCGGGATTGGCCGCGACCATCAAGATTGCCGAGATGGGAGGTCACGTCGACCTGTTCTCCATCGTTCCGGTCAAGCGGTCTCACTCGGTGTGCGCGCAGGGCGGTATCAACGCCGCTAAGAACCTGAAGGGCGAAGGCGACTCCACCTGGATCCACTTCGACGACACCATCTACGGCGGCGACTTCCTGGCGAATCAGCCGCCGGTGAAGGCAATGTGCGAGATGGCGCCCGGCATCATCGATCTGCTCGACCGCATGGGCGTGCCTTTCAACCGCACGCCGGAGGGACTGCTGGATTTCCGGCGCTTCGGCGGCACGCTCTATAACCGCACCGCGTTCGCGGGCGCGACGACCGGACAACAACTGTTGTATGCGCTCGATGAGCAGGTGCGGCGCTACGAATCGGAAGGCAAAGTTACCAAATACGAAGCGTGGGAATTTCTGTCGGCGGTAATCGACGAGAACCGCATCTGCCATGGCATCTGCGCGATGGATTTGCGCAGCATGCAGGTACACACGTTTCCGGCAGAAGCCGTCATCATGGCGACCGGCGGCATCGGCGCGATCTTCGGCAAGTCCACCAACTCGGTGGTGTGTACGGGATCGGCGCAATCGGCGCTGTATCAGCAAGGCGCGTTTTACGCCAACGGCGAATTTATTCAGGTGCACCCGACGTCGATTCCCGGCGAAGACAAGCTGCGGTTGATGTCGGAGTCGGCGCGCGGCGAGGGCGGACGCGTTTGGGTGCCGCGGCAGCCGGGCGACAAGCGTGATCCCAAGAGCATTCCCGAGAGCGAGCGCTGGTACTTCCTGGAGGAGTGGTATCCGAAGTACGGCAACCTGGTGCCGCGCGATGTGGCGACGCGCGCGATTCACAAGGTGGTTTACGAGCACAACCTGGGCATCGATGGGCAGCCGATGGTCTATCTCGACCTGACGCACATCGATCGCAAGATTCTCGACCGCAAGCTCGAAGGCATTCTGGAGATCTACGAGAAGTTTGTCGGCGACGATCCGCGCGATACGCCGATGAAGATCTTCCCCGGCATGCATTACACGATGGGCGGGTTGTGGGTAGATTTCGATCAGCGGACGAACATCGAAGGGCTGTATGCTGCGGGCGAGTGCGACTACTCGATTCACGGGGCGAACCGGCTGGGCGCGAATTCGCTGGTGTCGTGCATTTATGGCGGATTCATCGCGGGACCGCATTCAGTGAAGTACGCGCACAACGTGATCAAGAGCGGACGGCATCCGGCTCAGCACGTTTTCGATTCCGAGCGCAAGCGGCAGGAAGAGATCAACGCGCGGTTGATCAAGAACGATGGCACGGAAAATCCGTTCCTACTGTGGCGCGAGCTGGGCGACCTCATGACCAAGAACGTCACGGTCATTCGCTACAACAAGAACATTCAGGAGACCGACGCCAAGCTGGTCGAATTACTGGAGCGCTACACGCATGTGAACCTCAGCGATCGCTCAATGTGGGCGAATACGTCGTTCGTCTTCGCGCGGCAGCTGTACAACATGCTGCAACTGGCGCGCGTGATCGCGCAAGGCGCGGCGATGCGCGATGAGTCGCGCGGCGCGCACTACAAGCCGGACTTTCCGGAACGCGACGATGCGAATTGGTTAAAGACGACGAAGGCGTATTTTGCGGCCGACGCCGACGAGCCACGCTTCGAGTTCGAACCAGTGGATACGACGCTGATCAAGCCGCGGCCGAGACGGTACGACGCGGCGACGTAAGAAGCAGCGGTGAGCTCTCAGCCGTGAGCCGTGAGCTAAGGCGGAGCGGTACGGACCTCTCGGATGAACGAAAAATTTCGAACTAGCTCATGGCTCAAAGCTCAGGCTAAGGGCACACGAAGCGATAAAAATGGCAAATTCTAAGACCGTACTTATAAAGATCAAACGGCAAGACACTCCCGAGTCGAAGGCGTACTGGGAGGAGTTCGAGCTGCAGTTTAGGCCGGGGATGAACGTCACCTCGGCGTTGATGGACATCGCCGCCAATCCGGTGACCAAGCAGGGCAAGCCGACGACGCCGGTGACGTAC
>JASHXK010000507.1 GCA_030043575.1 Terriglobales bacterium | reverse complement strand
AAGCCCCGCTGGGCCGATTGTACTGCACGCGAAAGTGTGTGGGAGAGTAGGTCGTCGCCGACATAAATAACGGCCATCAAGAGAAATCTTGGTGGCCGTTTCCTTTTGCGCAATAGAGATCCCTCGGCTCCGCTCGGGATTTCGCAGCTCCGACGCCTGTTGCGAACTCAAGACGCGAGTGGAATCCGCGTACCCCGCCATTGCATCTCATCCTGCGAGAATGACACGCGGGAGGCAATCATGCTGGTGAACACAACCGTTGATGAAACATTCCGGCAAACCAACCTCACCAACGAATCCTCAGAGTATCTGGCAAGACGCGAGGAGCTTCGCCTGGCCGAAATCGAGCTCATGCAGCAGCGAGAACGCGTCGCTGAGATGCGCCGTAAGCTTCCGGAAGGCGCCCTAATCACGGACTATCAGTTTGAAGAAGGCCCATGCGATCTCAACGCGGGTGATGCGCCGGCGCGCGCCGTCCGTCTCAGCGAGCTCTTCACCAGGCCCAATCGCTCGCTCGTTATCTATCACTTCATGTTTGGAAAGAAAAACACCAAGGCTTGTCCCATGTGCACCGCCTGGCTCGACGGCGCGAACGGTATCGCGCATCATCTTGCGCAGAGTCTCGACTTCGCGGTTGTCGCTGCCGCCGATCTCCCGACTCTGCGCGCCCACGCTCGCCAGCGAGGCTGGGACAAGCTGCGCCTGCTGAGCGCCGGCAGCAATACCTTTAAATACGACCTGGGCAGCGAAAACCGCGAAGGCGGTCAGGATTCAACCGTCTCCGTTTTCACGCGCGACGCCAACGGGGCCGTGCGTCACTTCTATACCGCGCATCCCAGGATGGCGCCCGACATTCAGGAGCGTGGCATCGATCTGCTGGCTCCCATGTGGCACTTCTTGGATCTCACGCCGCAAGGCCGGGGCAGTTGGTACGCCAGCCTCGCCTACGGTACCAAGGTCGACGCTGCCGCGTAGGGAAACCGGCCGCAAGCGAAAGTTTGTGGAAGGCTTGCTCATCCGAGCCGAGGACCCGGTCGTTGCCGATCTCAAACAAAGAGGCTCCATGCCAGCATGGAGCTGTTTCCTTTTGCGCGATAGAGATCCCTCGGCTCCGCTCGGGATTTGGGCTGCGGGCTCCCGCTGCGCTCATGCCTGCAAAGCGCCTCAACACAAATAACGGCCATCAAGAGAAATCTTGGTGGCCGTTTCCTTTGTCCAGTTTTCCTGCGCTGTATTCCGTGGGCCGCAGCGTCCTGGATTATGCTTTACGTCATGCGTAATCTCGCGCTATTCTGATACGTGATCGTCAGCTACCGCGACAAGCGGACGCGGAACTTCGCCGCGGGTGAGCGTGTAAAGGCGTTCACCGCCGTAGAACGTTCGGCGCAACTCAAGCTCGATCGGCTTGATGCCGCAACGTCCATCCGCGATTTGGCGGCGTTGCCTGGAAACCGCTTCGAGACGCTGTCGGGAGATCGCAAAGGGCAGTTCAGCATACGAATCAATAATCGCTGGCGAATCTGTTTCGAGTGGCCGCAGGGCGATCCGGGCCCGTCGCACGTCGAAATCGTGGACTACCATTAGGAAAACTTATGGCCATTAGGTTGATCCATCCGGGAGAGCATCTAGCCGAAGAGCTGAGGGAACTGAGTATGAGCGCCGCCGAACTAGCGCGTAACTTAAACGTGCCCACCAATCGAGTAACCGCGATTTTACACGGCCAGCGCGCCATCACCGGCGACACCGCACTGCGTCTGGGACATTTCTTCGGCACCGCGCCGGAGTTCTGGCTCAACCTGCAAAGCACCTATGAGCTGCGCCTGGCCCAGAGCAGGTCTGGGACATCAGTCAGTCGCCTGCCCACGTTGAAACGTACGGAGCGCATTCCTGCATAGCAGATGCTGCCGGCAGGGTGGCCTCCAACCTTCTCTTGCTCGGGTGGGGCTTGTTGCGGCAACGGCTTACTTCGAACAAAAATCCCCACCCTAGCCAAGAGAGGGCTAGGATGGGGCACCCGGCCGTGCGACTACTTCTTCTTAATCCAATCTATGACCTTGTCGAGCAAGAGTTCCCCGATCTTGCCAACCTTCTTCCCCCATTGCGGGGCAGCCACGACAAGTACTATGCCAACTGGTGCGGTTACGAGCAATAATGGGTGTCCGGCAGCAACGGCAATGCCAATCACCAGCCCGCTGCCTACTGCTCCGCCGCCTGAGGCGAGAGATGCGAGTGAATGCAGATCCAGAGGGGATGCCTCAAGGGGAACGATCTTTCCAAAAGCAATCTGCTGCGCAAAAAGCTCAATCGGCTTCTCCACTAAACCTACAAGCTTCTCCGGCGGATACTCTGACAGGTTCGCGAAATCCCTTACCACCTGCTCCGAGTCCGCAGAGAGCAGCAGCGCTGTTAAAGCATACGGCAAGCTAATGAGCGACTTAAGAGGCTGCAGCAGCGTAAGGCCCATCGAATCGGCTATCTCTTGCACATTCAAGGCGCTGCGGTTTCTGGGAAGGCAGTTGGGCGGTATCGCGAACAAGTGCGCCGAGTATTTGCCGCTGGTGTCCAGCACGGTAGCCTCAAAGTAGCGCACGGGCTCAGCCGATGCTGTGCCGAAGCTCTGCTCCCTCGTTTCTGTCTGTGGCTTTGAAAGCATTGTGGGCATATGACCTCCGCCCTACCGAAAATCGATTGCCGCATTGGGCGACTGATCGGGCCGTCGGAACGGTACCAAGTCTACCACTCCAGCGCACGACGGGAGAACGCTCCTGGGCGGCGGGTGGCCTATCCGAGCTTCTCTTGCTCGGGTGTGGCTTGTTGCGGGAACGGCTACTTCGAACAAAATCGCCACCCTAGCCAAAAGAATTGGAAGAAAGCAGGTCCCCTCGACTCGCTGCGCTCGCGTCGGGATGACAGAGTGGGGCGCCCGGTGAGACTCGGTTCGTCGGACTGACGGAGGACGCCAGCTGCCGGGAGGTTTGAACAACTGCTTTCCCAACAGCGCTGCCGCGCCTGATCTTAGCTCGTAATCCTAAGCCAAACAACGTCGCATTTTCCCCACACAACTCGGCAGGCCGACTCGGAATCAAAGTGTCTGTTTTGTCTCGCCTGCTAAAGCGAGTCAACTTGGGGCATGCCGTTCGGGAACGATTCGCCAAGGCTAACGCACGCGGGTGGGCCCACTGGCTGGAATGGTCGCCCAGATACAAGGTAGGTCT
>JASHXK010000506.1 GCA_030043575.1 Terriglobales bacterium | reverse complement strand
TGCCGACGTCGATCACCGTCGCTCCCGGTTTCACGAAGTCGGGCGTGATCATTCCCGCTTTGCCGATCGCGGCCACCAGGATGTCAGCGCGCCGGCAGACTCCTGGGAGATCACGGGTCTTGGAATGGCAGACGGTCACCGTCGCATTGCCGTTGAGCAACAGCATGGCGACGGGTTTACCCACGATGTCGCTGCGTCCAACAACCACGGCTTCAGCGCCGGCGATTGGAATGTTGCTGCGCTTGAGGATCTCGATGATGCCGGCGGGCGTACAAGGCACCAGACCGGGGCGCTGGGTGGAAAGATAGCCAACATTCATGGGATGGAAGCCGTCGACATCTTTTTCAGGCGAGACGGCCAGCAGGACTTTCTTCGCGTCGACCTGTGCCGGTAGCGGTAGCTGCACCAGGATGCCGTCAATCTCATTGCGGCGGTTCAGATCGTCGACCAGCGCCAGCAGCTCGGCGGTGGTGACATCGTCTCCCGGTGTGTGTTTTTCGCTGTAGATGCCAAGCTGCTCGCAAGCTTTCACCTTATTGCGAACGTAGATTTCGGAGGCAGGATTGTGTCCGGCGAGCACCACCGCCAGCCCGGGCCGAAGTCCGGCAGCGGTAAGCTCCTTTACTTCTTCTGCGACTTCCGCCTTGATTTGCGCTGCGATTTTTGTTCCGTCGAGAATACTGGCCGGCATTGCGAGCCCTTTCGCGATTGGAATGAAACTCAAGTGTAACGCGAGGGTCCGCTCGTCGCTGTTCGCTGTTCGCTTTTCGTACTTCGCTTACGATGGTTTCTCTCAACAGCACAATAATCCTGAGCGAAATATCGGCAATCGCTGGTCGACGCCGTGATGTGCCTGCAAGGTGCGAACCGTATGGCTGACGCCGAACCGTTCATATACCGATCCCAGCAAACGGCCGATCGGGCGATGACTACGTTCGGCAATCGCCACGATCGAGGGTCCAGAGCCGCTCAGGCATACGCCAAGGAGATCGGGATGTTCTATCTTCAGCGCCTCAGCCAGGGCAGGCACGATTTTCTGACGCGACGGTTGATGCACGCGATCCTCCAGAGCATGTTTCAGCAGCGAGTAGTCGCCGGTTTGCAGCGAATTCAGCAGCAACGCCACGCGTTGCAGGTTGAAAACGACATCGTTGCGCGAGACGCATTGGGGCAACACGGCGCGGGAGGCATCAGTCGTCAGCGGCTGATCGGGCGTCAGGACCACAAATTCCAGTGGCTCCGGCCACGTGACGCTCGTAGCATGAACCACACCATCAGCAAGCTGGCAGCTGATCGTCAATCCTCCCAGCAACGAAGCGGCCGCGTTGTCCGGATGAGATTCCAGCGCACACGCTGCGTTCAGCAAGGTAGCAACAGGAGTTGGCCCGGCAATCGCTTCATATAGCCTAAGCCCGGCAACGGTCGCAGCCGCGCTGCTGCCGAGTCCTGCTCGCATGGGAATTTCGCTGCGGACTTCGACCGACAAGGAGGGGAGTCTATCGAAGTCCGCGCCCGCCAGCGAGCGATAGGCGCGCTCGATGCAGTTTTCGCCATGCAGCAAGTGATCGACAAAATGAAAATGCAGCTCGCCGCGTCCTGGCAGCCTCTTCACTCGCAGACGCAAATACAGCTGCACAGCAACCGCCAACGTGTCGAAGCCCGGGCCCAGATTAGCGATCGAGGCTGGCACCTTGATTTCGAAATTGTCCGCCGCGCTCGGCGAAACTCGGATTCTCTCCACGGCGTCAATGCTCATGGTGTTCATGCGCAACAAACTCCTTCCAAGGCTGGTTCGCGTAAGTGCGAGTTGACTATGAAATCGGTGTCTTTCAGAGCGTGGCCGGTGAGGACAGCGACGACGACAGCATCGCGGTCGATCTCGCCCTGCCGGGCAAGCTTCCGCAGAGCGGCCAATGTGGTGGCGGACGCCGGTTCACAGCCGATGCCGTCGCGTCCGATCATCGCCTTCGCCTCGGCGATCTCCTGGTCGCTTACGTCCATCACAAAACCGTTGGTGCGGTGCAGCGTGCGCAGTGCCTTCTTCCACGAGCGCGGATTGCCAATACGAATCGCCGTTGCTGCAGTCTCAGGCTCTTCGACTGGATGAAGTTCGCGCGCGCCGGAACGCCACAGCTTCGCCAGCGGATTTGCGCCTTCTGCCTGCACGATGACCATTCGCGGCAGCTTGTCGAGAAAACCAGCGGCGTGAAGTTCCTCCAGCGCCTTGCCAAACGCCGAACCATTGCCAAGATTGCCGCCGGGTACGACGACATAATCCGGGGCCTGCCAGCCGAGTTGCTCCAGCATTTCGAACATCGCAATCTTCTGGCCTTCCAGGCGAAACGGGTTGATCGAGTTCAGGAAATACAGGCCGTCGTTTGCGTCCCGGAGAATCTGCGCGAGAGCAGCGTCGAAGTTACCGTCGACCTGTACAACTTCGGCGCCGAAATCCAGGACCTGCGCCAGCTTGTTGGCCGAAACGTATCCTGCCGGCAGATAGACCTTCGCGTGCAGACCCGCGCGCGCTGCGTAAGCGGCAAGTGAACCGGAAGTATTGCCGGTGGAGGCGCAACCGACGGCCTTGGCGCCAACGAACAGCGCTTCGGTCACGCCAACTGTCATTCCCAGATCTTTGAAGCAAGCCGTCGGATTCCAGCCGAGATGCTTGAATCGGAGATTGCCCAAGCCTGCCCACTGCGCCGTTTTCTTGCCCTTGATCAGCGGGCAGTTGCCTTCTCCCATGGTCACGATTTCGGAATAGCCATCGGGCAGAAATTCGCGAAAGCGCCAAACCCCGCTGAGATCGCGCGGATCATACGAGCACCTGCGCTCAAGCCACACACGCCTAAGCTCAGCCGGCGACAGCGTCGGAGGGTCAATCACGACTTCGAGCAACTCGGCACAGACGGGACACGACAGTGCCCGGTCGTGTAGATCCAGGGTTGCGGCACACTCGGTATTGCTACAGCGAAGATGCATGAACAGCTCCTATTTCACGACTGGCATGCGTAGTGGCGCTTCCGCCAGAAAATCAAACTCCGCAATTTCCCGCAGCACGGTCTGCAGCGAATCTTGCTTGCACGGCTCAAGAGTGATCACGAACGGCAACCCGGATTTGTCATATCCCGGTCTCTGCAGGACGGCGTCGAGGTTGATATGATGGCGCGCCAGCACCGATGCTATCTGCGCGATGATTCCGGGCCGGTCGCGAACCACAAAGCGCAGGTATTGCGGCGCTTCGAAATCATTTGTCGTTTCGCAAGACGCGATGCCGGCGTGCTCCGCAATTCTTCCGGCACAACCACAGTTCCGCGCGGCTTGCAGCAAATCGGAAACAACCGCGACCGCCGTGGGATATCCGCCGGCGCCGTGCCCTGCAAACATCGTGTCGCCGCCAAATTCCCCGGTGCTCACGATCACGTTCTGGCTGCCAAGAATGCCCGCGAACGGCGAGGTGAGTGGCACGAGCGAAGGCTCGACGGCCAGGTGCGCCTGTCCGTCGCGCAGTTCTGCCGTGGACATCTGGCGGATGGTGCAACCCAGCTCGTGGGCATAATCGAAATCGATGGCCGCGAGATCGCGGATTGAGCGCCGCAAGACCTGTTCCGGTGCGACGTCCACCCTCAGTCCTACGCGCGCCAGGATTGCCAGCTTGGCGGCCGCGTCGTGGCCATCGATGTCGTCGGTCGGATCAGCTTCGGCAAATCCGGCTTGCTGAGCCTCTGTCAGAGCCTCGTTAAAAGAAATTCCGGCTTGCTCAATACGGGTCAGGATGTAGTTGCACGTGCCATTCAGAATTCCCCGTACCTGGATCAAGCGGTCACCAAGCAGTCCATCCTGCAGGGCCGACAGCACCGGCACTCCGCCCGCCACACAGGCGCCGAAGCCGAGGTACTGGCCGTTGTGGTTGGCCAAGTGGAGCAGTTCCGTACCGAATCTCGCCATGAGCTGCTTGTTGGCCGTTACCACCGACTTGCCGGACTGTAGCGCACCTCGCACCAACTGATATGCCGGCTCCAGACCTCCCATCAACTCGACGATCACGTCGGCATCGGAGTCCAGTATCTGCTGCAGATCTTCGATCCAGACCACATCGTGTCCGAGCCAGCCGGCTTTCTTGCGAGCGACGTTGCGATTGCAGATATGCGTGAGGCGCAGCCGGGATTGGTCGCGCCGGCTGTGCAACAGCCGAGCGACAGCATTACCGACGGTACCGAAGCCGGCAATCGCAACGCGGCACTCGGCCTGCGCGAGAGGCAAGCGTTCAATTCTTGCCGTTGCCATTCAACCCACCTCCGCGCGCAATGCAGGAGCATTCGAAGTTGGCCGCTTCAATTTGCGCGAGATGACCTGAACCCCGCTTGCGCGATGCTTCGGCTCAAAGAAGCGCTGGTGCAGGCGCTTGACCGCTTCGGGCACATCGCGCTCTTCGATGACAAAACCAATATTGATCTCGGACGCTCCCTGAGAAATCATGTGTACGTTGATGTTGGCCGCTGCCAGCGTGTCGAAGACCCGGGCGGCAACGCCAACCTGGCCGCGAATGTGTTTCCCGACAAGGCAAATGATCGCCTTGGCGTCCTCCATTTCCACGTCGCCCAACTGCTTGAGATCTCCCACCAGCCCGCTGCTCGCCTGCACGAGGTCCAGAGCAATCGACACACTCACTTCGGAGGTCGAAACCAGATCGGCCGCGCAGCCGTGGCGCTCGAGTGTCTCGAATACAGCGCGCAGGAATCCATTCGCTCCCAGGCGTCGCGGCGACCGGACATTGACGACCCTCATGCCAGTCTTGGCTGCGATGGCGCGAAAGGTCGTGCGACTGCGGGGGGCACGAGCGCGAATGCAAGTGCCTGGTCTCTCGGGCTGGCGCGAGTTCAAGACATAAACCGCGATGTTCTTCCTGATTGCCGGGATCAGGGTTGCCGGATGCAGAACCTTGGCGCCGAAGTATGCCATCTCGGCCGCCTCATCGAAGCCGATCACCTCAATCCGGCGAGCCCGCTCGCATAAGCGAGGATCGGTGGTCATCATGCCCTCAACGTCGGTCCAGATTTCGATGCGCTTTGCGCCCAGGGCCGCACCGATGATCGCAGCGGAAAAATCCGAGCCGCCGCGGCCGAGCGTGGTGGAAACCCCGTCGATCGTCGCGGCGATGAAGCCAGCCATTACCGGCACCTTTCCGGCCAGCAGCAGAGGTTGTAATCGAGCTCCCAACCGTTCATCGGTCGGCTGGAGCAGAGGAACGGCGCTAGTGTGCGCAGCGTCGGTTACGATGCAGTCTCGCGAGTCGACTAATTCCGCAGCTATGCCACGAGCGCCAAGAGCGGCGGTGACGATTCGGCTGGAAAGCAGTTCGCCGAAGGACAGAACGTGATCGGTGGTTCGCGGCGTGAGCTCGCCGAGAGCAGCGATGCCGCGCAGCACGTCTTGCAACTCATCCAACAGCTTGAACACATCGGCCAGCCCTGGGCCCGGCTTACGTAACAGCGCCTCGATCACGGCAAGATGCCGCCGGCGCAGCCCACGCAGGTCCTTGAGAGCAGCCTGCAGCCGTGCGGCAGCGGCAGCTCGCGCCATGGAGAGCAGCGAGTCGGTAACTCCGGCCATGGCGCTGACCACTACAACAGGACTCTCGGGCAGACGAGGGCGCACGATCTGCGACACGCGCTCGATCGCCCATTCGTCTTCGACTGACGTTCCGCCAAACTTCATTACGATCATGCAGCCTCCCACTCGATTTGCAGCAAACGAAAAACCCACCAGCCTTGCGGGCGGTGGGTTCGAGTGATCCTTACTGGAGATTAGCTAGGAACTATTGCCGATCCGTCTCCCGCCCGTAATGGAGATGCGTGTGCTTGTGAGCACACGTGTGCGTGTTGTTGTGTTCATCACGCCAGAGATGGGCCGGAAAACTGACATAGGATGGGTTACTGTACCTCAAGCCGGAGCGGTTCGTCAAAAAGATTCTTCAACTGAGCTTGAGACTTGCGAACTGCAATCGCGACTGGCGGATCGAGCGAGCGCTTTGGCTGGATCAGTTACCATCGTTAGGATCAATTGCGGGCAAGGGCCGATGTGGGGATGAAATTACTTTTGGCACGAACACGTTAACGCGCGATGAACAATTTTCAATGTAAGGCAAGAAAATGCGTCTGGATCGACTTGGTGCGGTTCAACGTGTTTTTGCTTCTTGCTCTGGGCTGCGCTTGTGAGCTTGCCGCGGATAGTCGCCAGGCGCGTTCGCAAAATACCTTCCTGATCGTTTCCGACATCCACTTCAATCCCATGGCAGATGCCAGCCTGGTGGCCAAGCTGGCCGCCAGCCAGCCGGCGCAATGGGAAACCATTCTCGAGCAATCGAAAAGAACAGCCTTCAGCCAGTACGGGGAAGACACGAACTGGTGGCTGCTGCAATCCTCGCTGGATGCCATGCGCGCCACCATGCCTCATCCCGCGTTCATCATGAGCAATGGGGACATGCTGGCGCACCACTTCCCATCGACGTTTCAGGAGATTACGAAGAACAACGACCGGGACGATTATCGAAGGTTTGTGCGCAAGACGATAGAGTTTCTGGCACTCGAGTTTCGCAAGCGATATCCGGAGACGCCGATCTTCGTAACGCCGGGCAATAATGACGACGAATGCGGAAACTACAGCATCTTCCCCGGCGGGCCATTTCTTCACGATACCGCCGACCTGGCGCGCACGCTGGCACATGCGGACAATAGCTTCCTCGGTTCCTGGGAGGCGCTGGGCAGCTACGATACTCCCAATCCCGCGATCCACAGGGCCCGCATCATTTCTCTGAACACAGTTTTCTTGTCGGAGATCTATCGCCCTACGAACTTCAATGAGGGCTGCGCCACAGTACCCTCATCCGCCCCGGCTGCCCTGCTCACATGGCTGGAATCGCGTCTGGTCAGCGCTCGGCAGGCGCACGAGAAAGTGTGGCTGATGTTCCATATTCCGCCGGGGATCGACAGTTACACGACCATCCACAAGTACCAGGCGCTGTCGAAGGGCAAACCTAATGCGAGCGACGAGGGGCTTTGCACTTCTGCGATCGTACCCATGTGGGTGCCGAAATGGACGGCGGAGTTCGATAAGCTACTGGTAAAGTATCAGGACGTCATCGCCGCCAGTTTCGCCGGACATACCCACAGCGACGAGTTCAGAGTCATCAATCCTTCTGCGAAAGATCCGCAGTTTGTCCTCGTCAGCCCGGCGATCTCTCCCGTCTACAATCAGAATCCCTCGTTTCGCCTGGTGAGCTTCGCGAAAGATGGCTCGCTCGTCGACAACAGCGTTTACTACCTCACGAATCTTCTTTTCGCCAGCAGCACAACCCCGGGAGAGTGGACGCTCGAATACAGATTCTCCGAGCAGTGGAGGCTACCCAGGGTGGATGGAGCCAGTCTGGCCAAGCTGTACAGCCAGGTCCGCTCTCAGCCGTCCACTGGGGACGAATGGCTGAGGCTGTACGACGTCTCCAGCTCGGCAATCCATTTACCGGCGAACGCTCTGCTGGGCTTCGCTTGCGCGATTGAAGGACTCGATCCTGATACCTACAGGAATTGCTACTGCCGATCGCAACCGCAACCCACCTCGGGCGGAGGGACACCATGACAATGGTTCGGGGACCGGCGATTCGACTGGAGGTTGGTCCGTGCCACGACTCAGACGCGAGGTGAAATTGCAGTCAAATCGGTCGCCAAGGCATTCTGCACCGCTTTGGCCAGGTCGGCAACGCTGAAGGGCTTCTGCAGAAACGGGCTTCCCCGCAGCAAGATATCTCGCCGGGCTGCGCTGTCCTCCGAATAGCCGGACATAAAGAGCACACGCATCGCCGGATAAAGCTGGGTCAGATCTTGCGCCAGCTCATGCCCTCCCTTACCTGCCATCACCAGATCGATCAACACGAGGTCGATTCTTCCCTGATGTTCAGCGCAAACCTGCAAGGCGACCGTCCCGCTGTCTGCCTCTAAGAGGCGATAGCCCATCTGCTCCAGGCACTCGCGCATATTGCTGCGGATGGCGGCGTCGTCTTCCACCAGCAACAGGGTCTGTCCCGCAGGGCGTGCCAGACTATCGCTGCGCAACAGAGGACGCTCGGCTTGGCTGGTGGTCGCCGGGAAATAGAGCTTGAAGGTGGTTCCGTGTCCCGGCTCACTGTATACCCAAACATAGCCGCCGCTTTGCTTCACGATGCCGTAGACAATCGATAATCCGAGGCCAGTACCCTTGCCCATCTCCTTGGTGGTGAAGAAGGGATCGAAAATACGAGGGAGAATCGACTTGTCGATACCGGTGCCGGTGTCGCTCACGGCGAGCATGACATAGCGACCTGGCTGCACGGGCGGGTGATCCCTGGTATAGGCCTCATCCAGATCGGCCATAGCGGTTTCCAGGTGCAGAATGCCGCCGTTGGGCATGGCATCGCGGGCATTGACGGCCAGATTCAGAATCACCTGCGTGAGCTGATCGGGGTCCAGGCGGGAGTTCTCTACCTGGTCAGTCAGACGGGTGACTAGCTGGATATCTTCGCCAATCACGCGGCGCAGCATCTGCGTAGTTTCGCCGACCACGGTGTTCACATTGAGGATGCGGGGCTGCATCATCTGCTGGCGACCGAAGGCCAGCATCTGCCGGGTGAGCGTGGCGGCGCGATCGGCAGCGTTAGAAATCTGCAGCAACGGCTTGCTGAAAGGACTATCGGGGGTGGTCTGGTCCAGCATCAGCTCGGTTGACAGCTTGATCACCACCAGAATGTTGTTGAAGTCGTGGGCCATGCCGCCGGCCAGGCGACCCACTGCCTCCAGCTTCTGCACCTGCCGGACTTGCCGCTCCAGCGAGCTCTGCTGCGTCATGTCCTCGACATAAGCCTGGAAGAACTCTTCGTCGCTGTCGCCCTTGACGAGCGAGCCGGTAATGCGCACGGGCACGGTAGTGTCGTCGCGCCTGCGCAAGCTGACTTCCCATCCCTCAATCCTCCTGTTGCGTAACAGGACCTCCGTCAGCCGATCCCGATCTTTGGGGTCAGCGTACACCTGCTGTGCGATCTCGAGTTGCAGTGCTTCCTCCAGGCTATAGCCACCCAGGATTCCTCGCAGAGCCGCATTCAGAGTCTTGAAATGATTGCCTGCGATGGACGATTGGCTGATCCCGAATGGGGCGCTCTCCACCAGCGACTTCAGCGATGCTTCCGACTCGCCTAGCGCTTGCTCAATGCGGGAGCGCTCGGTGACGTTAATGGCAAGAATCAACTCTTCGCGGCGGCCCTGATGCTCGAACTCGAAGGCCATGATTTCGACGAAGATGATGGAGCCGTCCTTGCGACGATGCCGCCACACTCCGGAGCTGTTGAAGCCATCATGCCGCCGGCTGACCGACTGCAGGAACCTGGCGGCGTCCTCGGGGGGACGAATCTCAACCACAGTCATGTTCAGGAACTCTTCGCGCGAGTAGCCGTAGGCTTTGCTGGCGGCGTCGTTGACTCTGACAATGCGCAGCGTCTCGCAATCGTAGACCCACATCGGGTAGGGATTGGCGGAGAACATCAGTTCGTGACGCTGCTCGGCGTCACCAGCAACACGCGCAGCATGGGCGAGTTGGGCTCGCAAACGAGATGATTCCTGGCGATGGCGAGCCGAGTTCTGCAGCAGCAAGAGAACGCTTCCGCCCGCAACCGTCAGCGCGCTGATGAGTAACAGTAACATCCGGCCAGATCCGCGCAATCACTCCCACAGGACTCTTGCAGCTGCGGAAGACTTCAACCGCGAGTGGAGTCCGTCGCGATGGCGACCATAGATCTCCACAGGCGGGTATTTCACACCTTACAAGCCGACGAATTGCGTCTTGGGAATAAAGTACGACCACGCAATTGTCGTGCAGGACCTTCACAGTCAGTACTGCATCGGACAACGTTCGTACCGCGCGGGAGCGGCGCGCGGTTCTTGGTTACAATTCAATGAATAACAACCGCTCAACCCCTGGGGCTGTGACGTATCGCACAATTCCGCTGTGATCCTCTGCAACCTTGGTGTTAGAAAGAGGTCAGACGCGGTCGGGTAGCAGGCTCTGCAACGGGCACTGCTCACAGTCTGGCTCTTGCTTGTGGCAATAATGCTTGCCGATCTGAACCAAGAGGCCGTGCATTTCGTTGCAGACCTGAGCGGTGGGAGTGCGGCTCGCGGCGCTCATCACGGAAGGCTGATGGACGGTCAGTTTCGCCGGAAGCACCGTTGCAGTTGGTTGCCCGGGAATCTGCCGGCGGAGTGCTCGTTCCACAAGGTCGCGGACATCGTCGTATTTTGCTGAGTTGTCGATGGCCGCGTGGCGCTCGAGAATCCGGCGCGCATAAGCATCGACGACGAAGATCTCGTGATTCCCAGCGTAAAGAAGAATGGCATCGGCCGTTTCATGTCCTATGCCCTTGAGCGACAGCAGCTGATGGCGCAGCTGATGCGTAGGAGTAGCAAACATGCGCTCCAGCGATCCGCCGTAGCGCTCGTCGACGAAGTTAACGAAGCTCTTCAGCCGCTGCGCTTTTTGCCGGTAGTAGCCGGAAGAACGAACCAGCTGTTCCAGCTGCGCGATCGGCAGGACACGGATCGCACCGATATGGAGAGAATCGGCCGAGCGCAGGCTATGCAGGGCTCGTTCGACATTGGTCCACGAGGTGTTCTGCCCGAGGATGGCGCCGACGATGACCTCAAACGGCGTCTCGGCCGGCCACCAGTGCTGCGGCCCCCACGAACGCGCCAGTCTGCGATAGATGGCGCGAACCATCGCTTCCGGGGCGATTTGGCGCGTCGATTTCATCAGCCGAGGGGTTCAGGCCGGAGCCTCTGCCGATCGCCGAAATTAGACCCTGTGCTCATCGAGCACAACCCGCCCTATTGAGCCTGGTCTATCGATTTTTCCCACTTGCTCATCTTCGAAGAAAATCCGGCCGCATTGCAGGCCCCGATATACTGACTATACCGATGCGCAACATTCTGCGTTTTATGTGGAACTCGGGACGCGGCCATCGCTTGGCTCCGTGGCGTAGCCCGTATCTCCGCTGGCGCATCGAGACCTATACCGGTATCAAGATGCAGAGTATCGGGTTCCTGGAGTTCTTCGGATTTATGTGGCGCGAGCGCAAAGAGCTGGGGCGGTTCTTGAAGTGGACCGCCGAGATGGAACGCTACGCGCGGGTCAAGCCGAAGAACCCGTAAGCGGCTAATTGTGTCGCCGGCTGAAGCCGACTCAGGTCAAAAATAGCCGATCTATCGGCACGACTGAAGTGTCTGCGTCGGAGCCAGATTTGCGAGAACCAAGGTGGAAGAAGCCTCCGTTTTTCGGCGACAACACGAGCGCGGGCGGCGCGAAAGAGCTTAGCCCAGCGCTTCAGCGCTGGGGAGAGTGAGAAAGAATCTCGAGTCCCGCAGGGACGGCAGACGTGTCGTCGGCTGAAAGCCGACTCTGGT
>JASHXK010000505.1 GCA_030043575.1 Terriglobales bacterium | reverse complement strand
CAGAAAAAGAAAACCCTGCGGCAGGTTAACGCCAGGAACCTTGCAGGGTTTTCCGCGATCCAGATTCGGGCATCGCGGCCCTGCTTGGCGTCGAAAGCCGCTTCTCCCATCTCCTTATACTGCGCATACAGGAAGCTGTTGTTGCCGGGACGGTAAGCGGGAACAAATCCCCGGCCGTCAGCCAGTCGATTGTTGCCAGCACGGAGTTCCGAGCCCAGATCGCCGCGAATGATGATCTTGTCGAAAACGATGTAGTTGCGCACAAGCCAAGGGGTGATCACCACCCAAAATACGGCCGCGCTCAGCACGACCGGTACGACGAAGCGTTTGCCGGAACGATACCATTGATAGGCGAGCCAGCCACCCGAGAAGGGAAGCCATGCCAGAGTCGAGGTGTTACTAAGCGCGAGGACGCCCCACGACAGTCCATAGCAGAACCAGGGCCAGAGCCGGTTGTCGTTCTCCATTTCCAGCGTCAGCATGAAGAGCAGGCTAAGCAGAAACGTCGAAAACGTGGTTTCCCAAATCCAGGTTACCGACCAATAGATGGCATAAGGGAAGAGCGCCCAAATCCAGCCTGACCACACTGCTGCCTTCTGGCTGAATAGCCGGTGTGCGATGCGATAGATCGTCCAACTGGTGAGCGCCGAGAAGACGCTGTTGAATGCGAGAAGCGCGAATGCGGCCCCGTCGGAACAGACGCCAAAGATGCGAAACGCCAGGGAAACGATCCATGGATAAAGTGGCGCTGTCCAGGCGGTTGGTCCAGTGGAACCTCGCCAGGGAGAGCTGAATCCATTGCCGAGAGCCAACGAGTAGCCAATGTTGGCCATCTCGAACGCTGTCCAGCGCGGGGTATCAAGGTGATATAAGCGACCGGCGGCAATGCACCCCACGCGGACCGCCAGGCCGGCAACAACCATCCAGACAGGGGAATAAAGAATGGAATGACGCGCAGGAGCCGAGGTCCTGCTGGGAACGGCGCTGTCGCTGCTGGCGGGAGTGGCAGAAGGCATGAAGCTATTGGGCCGCAGACGGGAAAACGCTCCCGCAATTCGCAAGTAGCGTGATCAGCTTCTCAGATTTTCCCGCGCTTTGGCAAGCATTGCCCGAAGCTCGAAATTTCTCGCCTGCTATGCCTTGCCTGGAGTTACCATATCTCGGGCTGGTCGCCTGGCTCCGAATCGGCGCTGGTTATGTGCTGTTGGGATGGGCTAGTCACCCCCTCGCGTGATTGCCGTTACTGACAGATTGTCAGCCGAGGACTGAAATAATGTCGGCCTCAAATAAGTTCGCCCTGCCTGTGGACGAACGATTTATCTCTGTATCGGCCCTAAAGAGTCATAGGTTCGAGGAGGACCTTCTATGAGTGCTGGAATTACCACCACTCCCGGTATCAAGACACCGGGAAACTACATTAACGAAGTTATGGCGCTGGTAAAGGCCAAGAACCCTGCCGAGCCCGAATTTCACCAGGCTGTGCAGGAAGTACTCGATTCTCTACGCCTCGTGCTGGAGCGCCATCCGGAATACATCTCCGCAAAAATTCTTGAGCGCATCACTGAACCCGAGCGCCTCATCATGTTCCGTGTGCCGTGGTTTGACGACCAGAACAACGTGCAGGTCAATCGCGGCTTCCGTATTGAAATGAACAGCGCCATCGGCCCCTACAAGGGCGGCCTGCGCTTCCATCCTTCCGTCAATCTCGGCATCCTGAAGTTCCTGGCCTTCGAGCAGGTGTTCAAGAACTCTCTGACCACGCTGCCCATGGGCGGCGGCAAGGGCGGATCGGACTTCGATCCCAAGGGCAAGAGCGACAACGAAGTCATGCGCTTCTGCCAGAGCTTCATGACCGAGCTCTGCCGGCACATCGGGCCGGACACCGACGTTCCCGCCGGCGACATCGGCGTGGGTGGACGCGAGATTGGCTATTTGTTCGGCCAGTACAAACGCATCGTGAATGAGTTCACCGGCGTGCTGACCGGCAAAGGCCTGCACTGGGGCGGTTCGCTCATTCGTCCGGAAGCCACCGGCTACGGCTGCGTGTACTTCGCGGAAGAGATGCTGAAGACTCGCAAGGAGAGCTTTGACGGCAAGACCTGCCTGGTCTCCGGCAGCGGCAACGTCTCGCAGTATACGGTCGAGAAGCTGCTCCAGTTGGGTGCGAAACCGGTGACGGTCTCCGACTCCGACGGCGCGATCTACGATCCGGACGGCATCAACGAAGAGAAGCTGGCCTGGATCATGGAGCTGAAGAACGTAAAGCGCGGCCGTATCCGCGAGTACGCCGATCAGTACAAGAAGGCGATCTTCATGCCGACCGATCTGAAGCTGGGCTACAACCCGCTTTGGAACATCAAGGCCGACTGCGCCTTCCCGAGCGCGACGCAGAACGAGATCAACGCCAAGGATGCGCAGAACCTCATCAACAACGGCATCAAGGTTGTTGCCGAAGGCGCCAACATGCCGAGCACGCTGGAAGCCACCAAGCTGTTCCTGGAGGCGAAAGTCCTCTATGGTCCGGCGAAGGCGGCGAACGCGGGCGGCGTGGCTACGTCGGGCCTCGAGATGTCGCAGAACAGCGCACGGCTGGCCTGGACGCGCGAGGAAGTGGACCACAAGCTGCACAACATCATGAAGGCCATTCACAAGACCTGCTTCGAGACTGCCGAGACCTACGGCACCCCAGGCAATCTGGTGAACGGCGCCAACATCGGCGGCTTCCTGAAAGTCGCCAATGCCATGCTGGACCAGGGACTGGTGTAGTCTCGGGTTGCAGAAGTGAGTATCATGCGGGGTGGAGCAATCCACCCCGCTTTTTTCAAAAGGTTGTCCATGGGAAAGGTAATAGAATAGCGCCATGCTGACCGACGACGACAAAAAGTGGATTGCTGCCCAGATTGTCGCGAGCGAAGAACGCATGACCGCGCGCATCAATGCAGGCGAAGAGCGCATGGAGAAAATCGAGACTGCTCTGCTCACTGAGTTTCACAAGTGGGCGTCACCGGTGATCACGCGCCTGCGTAGTCATTCGGATGCTTTGCGAACCATGGATCTCGAGTTGGAAGCTCTGCAAGGCCGAGTCGAGAAACTTGAGGGAAAATGACCCCTCATAGGCGTGTATCGAATATGCATTTCATGGGGTGGAGCGATCCACCCCATGCTGTTTGTGGCAGGTCGTCTTGACCACCACTCGCCCCACTCCTGATCCCGCTCCGTCCTCCGAGCGCCTCTTCGAGGGCTTCGAGAACCTGATGCCGTTCCGCGTGAACGACATCCTGCTGGTCTCCAGCCTCTACGATTCCTTCATCCTGCGCGAAGACGGGCGTCTCAACGAGCTGCTGATTGGCGAATCGCTGGAGCTGAATCTGCACCAGGTACCCGGCATCA
>JASHXK010000504.1 GCA_030043575.1 Terriglobales bacterium | reverse complement strand
ACGACACAACGGCGTTGTTTCTCTCGATGCCGACCTTGCGGCGATTCAGGATTTTTTTTTGAAGCAGGCGCTGATGCTGGCAGTGGACGGCACCGAACCGGCGGAGCTACGCAAGATCATGCACGTCAGTCTCGAATCCATCGTGGAAGAAGAGGAGAGGCTGCCGGCTGTCTTCGAGTCAGCGGGCGGCTTCTCGCCCACGATCGGCATTCTGGGCGCGGTGCTCGGGCTTATCCAGGTGATGCAGCATCTCGACGATATTCAGGAGGTAGGCCGCGGAATTGCCGTGGCCTTTGTGGCAACGATTTATGGCGTGGGCATCGCCAATCTCTTTTTCCTGCCCTTCGCGGGCAAGATGCGCATGCGCATTCGCAGCCGCCATCGCCGCCGGGAGATGATGCTGGAGGGGGTGATCGCGGTTCTCGAGGGCATGAATCCCCGCATGCTCGAGATCAAGCTGAACGGCTTTCGCGACGACCTGAAGCAGGGGCGTGTCGGGTGAATCCTCGGGTGCCCCGCGGCCGCGTTGGCCATGACCGCTGGCTGGTCTCGTATGCCGATTTCATCACCCTGATGTTTGCGTTCTTTGTCGTCATGTTTGCGTTTGCCCGGGCGGACTATAAAAAGCAAGTACAGGTTGCCCAGGCAATCAACTCGGGATTTCGATCGCTGAGCGCGTTCTCAACGAGCGAGCCATCCGTCGCGACAAGCGGTTCTTCTGCCGAAGCGCGAGCAATTGCCGGGACGAACACTGTGGCCGCGGAGAATGTGGTCGCGCCGGCCCAGGTGCGAGAAGGATTGGAACAGTTGCGCAACGAATTGGCCAAGACACTGGCAAGCCAGATTGCCTCGCACTCGATTGCGCTGGAGATGGGGCGCGATGGGCTGGTAATCAGCCTCCGCGAGGCGGGTTTCTTCGAGTCGGGGTCGGCCACGCCGACGCCGGGAGCATTGCCCACGCTGCGCCAGGTCGCCGCGAAGCTGGGCGCCGAACCCTACGACCTGCGCGTGGAAGGGCACACCGACAATGTGCCCATGCACAACGCAGAATTCGCTTCGAACTGGGAACTTTCGTCGGCGCGCGCCACCCGCATTGCGCGGCTGTTTCTGGAGATGAAAGCGATTCCGCCGGAGCGGATCTCGGCCGCCGGATACGCGGAGTTTCATCCCGTGGCCAGTAACTCGACCGCCGAAGGCCGCGCCGAGAATCGCCGCGTGGACCTGGTGGTGATGCCGCGAGTGAACATCAACTTCGCCGCTGCGGATGCGCAACCCACGAGGACCTGGAGGAAGGTAACAGATGGAGAGTGAGCGGGGTTAGCCGCGCTATTGCACACCGAGCACTTTCACGATGACGCGCTTGCGGCGCTGGCCGTCGAACTCAGCATAGAAAACGCGCTGCCAAGTCCCAAGGTCCAGCTTGCCGTTGGTGACGGGCAGGGTGGTCTCGTGGTGCAGCAGCAGCGACTTCAGGTGCGCGTCGCCGTTGTCTTCGCCGGTGCGATGGTGCTTGTAGTCGGAGCGCGCGGGCGCCAGCTCTTCAAGCCACTTGCCGATGTCTTCAATGAGCCCGCTTTCCAGATCATTGACGTAGACGGCTGCGGTGATGTGCATGGGGGAAACAAAACACAGGCCGTCTTTGACGCCGCTGCGGCGAACAATTTGCTCCACTTCATCGGTGATATGCACCATCTCGCGCCGCTTGCGCGTCTCAAAAACCAGGTATTCGGTGTGACTCTTCATCTGGCTCTCCTCGTTCTGTTTGTTGCAGAAAAACGGCGGGTTCGGGAACGATTCAGACCTTATCCTAACGATAGCCGTGAAAGCCCGCCGATTGCTAACGCCCGCCAAGCGCCTGCGGCGCATGCACGATGTGCTTGCTGCCGTCTACGGCCCGCAACACTGGTGGCCAGCCAAGACGGCATTTGAAGTAATTCTGGGGGCGTATTTGACGCAGAACACAGCGTGGAAGGCCGTGGAACGCTCGCTCGAAAATCTTCGTAACGCGGGAGCGCTTTCGATTGACGGCCTGAGGACGATTTCGATCCCAAGACTGCGGCGGCTTATTCGGCCTTCGGGATTCTACACGCGCAAGGCGCCCGCGCTGAAGGCGTTTGTGGCGATGCTGGACGAGGAGTTCGGCGGATCGCTTGAAAGGATGGCTGCGGCGCCAACCCACGCGCTGCGCCAGAGACTTTCAGCTTTGCCCGGAGTGGGGCCGGAGACCGCCGACGCGATCCTGCTGTATGCCCTGGGGCATCCGGTTCCTGTCGCCGATGAGTATCTGCGGCGAATTGCTGACCGGCATGGATTGTTAGAGCCGGCACATGCGCGCGGACGGATTTCGTACGACCAACTCAGCGAATTAACCCGGCGTGCGTTTGATGGCGGTGCGCCTGAAGAGCGGGCACAACTTTTCAACGAATTTCATGCGCTCACCGTCGCGGTGGGAAAGGCGCACTGCAAACGTACCGCACATTGCGAAGGCTGCCCGCTCGCTGCCGATCTGAAGGAGAGCCTCTAGCTGTCAGCTTCTATCTACCAGCCTTTTCGCGCAGAATCGGAGCGCGGTGGGTCGCAGGATCGGCCAGGAGCCAGGACCAGGAGCTGGAAGCTGCTTTTCTGTCGTAAGCTTGTTGCATCATGAGTCCAACACCGCAACAGCCTCAAGTGAACCTTGTGCAGACCCCCGAGTACCGCGAGACCTATGCCAATAGCGTGCAGGTGCGCGTGAGCGTGTGGGATTTTCAGCTTGTTTTTGGTCTTGCTTCCAGCGACAGCCCTGAGCAGGTGACGATCCGCAACAACCAGGCGGTGTTTCTGAGCCCGCAACAGGCCAAGGCGCTGTGGAATGTGCTGGGGCAGAACCTTGCGCAATATGAACAGGCCTTCGGGGCGCTCAATCTTGAGCCACAGAATCAGAGCTTCCCGCGCGGGCCGGTGAATTAACTGGCAGCTCTTAGCTGTTAGCTTTTAGCTCTCAGCTGCTTGACGAGAACGGCGCGGCTGAATTCGTCGCGAAACAGAGATTACTGCGCTGGCAGACCACGGACAAGCTAAGAGCTAAAAGCTGAGAGCTGGTTTTCGAGGAGCGATCGGTTGCGCCTGAAAGGAATCCTGAGTCCACGGCTGGACGCCCCACTGCCCATCTGGATGATCTTTCCGGTCATCTTCATGGCGCTCTATGCGAGCCACTTTACGCTCTTGCGTCTGCCCTACTACTGGGACGAGGCGGGGTATTACATTCCGGCAGCATGGGACTTCTTCCGTACCGGGTCGCTGATTCCCAGTTCGACTCTCAACAACGCGCATCCGCCGCTGCCGAGCATTTATTTGGCGTTATGGTGGAAGGCATCAGGCTTCTATCCCGAAGTGACGCGCGAGGCCGTGCTGATGGTGGCGGCGCTGGCCTTGCTGGGTGTGTGGCGGCTGGCACTGCGCTTGATCGGCGTAGCCTCGGTCGCGTTCTGGACCGTACTGCTCACGGGGATTTACCCCATCTGGTTTGCGCAGAGTTCTCTGGCACATGCCGACATCTTTGCCGCCGCATGCTCGCTGTGGGGGATGGTCTACGCATTACCGAATCGCGGGCGGAATGCATGGGCGGCAGCATTGTGGTTCTCGGCAGCGGCGTTGTCAAAGGAGACGGCGATCGCCATTCCTCTGTCCCTGGCCGCGGTAAACGTCGGGGAGGGTATTTGGCGAGGAGGGCCCGCGCGCTCGAGGCTTTGGCGCGAAGCGGCATGGCTCACCAGTTGTGTCGTGCCGTTGGCGGCCTGGTATGGCTATCACTACGCGAAGACGGGATTCTTCTTCGGCAATCCGGAATATTTGCGTTACAACGCGGAAGCGACGCTGACCCCGTTGCGGATTTTAGTGGCATTCGGGCACCGCATTTTGCATCTGACGGCGCACATGAATCTCTTTGTGCCGGTGCTGATGGCTTGCGCGGCCATGCTTCTCGGGCCGCGTCCCGACCGCGACGGCCACGATCGCGCGGCGCTCGGCCGACCAGTGTTGTTGCGGATTTTTGTTCTGCTTTTGATCGAGGCGTTGCTCTTCAGCGTGCTGGGTGGAGCGTTGCTCACGCGTTACCTGCTGCCGATGTATCCGCTGGTGCTGCTGGTTGCGCTGACCACGCTTTATCGCCGCGTGCCGTACTGGCATGGACTTGCCCTGGTCTCCGCGGCGGCGTTCGTTGTGGGGCTGTTCATCAATCCTCCCTATGGATTTGCGCCTGAAGATAACCTCGCATATGCACGCGTGATCCGGATGCACCGGACGGGAATTGCCGAGCTCACCAGACGCTACCCGGGAGCCACGGTGCTGACGGCGTGGCCGATGAGCGACGAGTTGACTCGGCCGGAACTGGGGTACGTCAAGCAGCCTTGGGATGTGGTGGCCATCGACGATTTCACGCCGCCGCAGATCGATCGCGCGGCGCAGGAGGCGGCGGATTACTCG
>JASHXK010000054.1 GCA_030043575.1 Terriglobales bacterium | reverse complement strand
TCCGCCGCAGTTTCCACGCGGTATTCGCTATCGAAGACGGGAAACACGATCTGGCGGACATTGGCGCGCGAGGTTACGAGCGCGCCCTTGCGCAGCGGCTCCGGCAGGTTATCCAGAAACCGGTGCACGATGCGGAAGATCTCTTCGGCGGAGCGCTGGTCGTGGGCGACCTGCACACTGAGCGTGCCCTCGCGGGTGATGCAATTGATGAAAAAGCGCGCCGCAACGTAGGTGGTGACGCCGAGCTGGCGCGCCTTGAGCACGATGTTGCGATTGGTGCTGGTGCGCTCCAGATCCTGCTGGGCGCGGTTCAGCATGAGGCGGCGCAGGCGGCCATGCTTGTCGCGAATCTTGAGCAGGCCTTGCATGAGGGTTTCGCGGACGGTGACGGGCGAGCCCTCGGGAGGGACGGTGTCGAGGTGCGCCCAGGGATTCTCGTCGAGGTGCGGCCCGTATGCTTGCAGCGCCACCGCGGTCATGCGCGGGGAGAACTTTGGCAACTTGGCCGGCGGTGCGGCGGGCGGTGGAGCGGTCGGTTTCGTGATTGTTGGCATAGAGGTCACGGTTGCATGTCCCACGATGTGGGATGTCGATTCGGAACAGCGGCTTAAGAGCCCAGGTTACTGAATGGTGGAGCACCAGAAGCTGTCGCCGGTGAACTTATCGGTGGAGGCCACGTTGAATTGCAGATAAATCGTGTCAGCATTGGCCAGATTTTCCGACCAGGCGTTGCCGGTTGACGGCGACTGCTGGTTACCGCCGAAGGTTGCGAAGGGGAAATTCACCGTCTCGGACGACAGGGACGAGAACGTAAAGATTTCGATCGAGGCATCACCACCGCCGCTGCCGGAGGTAAAGCTGACCGGGTAGGTGTAGGAGGTGCTGCCGAGCTTCCAGTAGACGGTGGAGTTGGCCGATCCGGTGCTGTGCCGCAAGCGCGCGTAACACTTGACGCCCATGCCGGCAGAAAACGTGCCGGCAGGGATGGTGTAACTGTAGAGCGTCGCCGGCGAGCCGGTACCAGTGATCGCCGAGGTTGGTCCCTGCAGCGATCCGCTCAAAATGTGCGATGCGGGAACCGTTCCGCCGAGCTGCGAATACTGCACCTGGGCACAGCTGGGCGCCGCGCCGTTGGTCGAGGCGGTTTCAAATTGTCCCGACGAACACGCGCCTGCGTTGGGCCAGTTGACGCTGGTAGGGATCGTGGGCTGGCTTGTGACTTGGGACCACGGAATGGTGACGCCGGAGCCGAGTGTGCCGCCGGCAAGATTCGCGGCCGGATAACCGGAAGCTAGGTCGGCAACAGGAATCGGATTCGTCGAGCTGTAGGAGGTTCCCCAAGCCGAGCCGGTAGAGTTGGCAATGCCAGCGCCGGGATAAACCATCCCTCCGCCCGATGCGCCGCAGCCGTTGCAAGTGGTGACGTTGAGCGTGCCGATGGTGGCGGTCGTCGCCTCCGCCGTCGTCGTGTTCAGATCGGTGGCGTAGATTTCGGGCCAGCGCACGTTGGGATCGCCGATCCAACGCGCCGTGGTATCGCCGGTTGCCCAGATGGGAATGAACGTCCAGGTCGTGGTGTCGTAGCCAGGATTGGTCCAGCGCCAACCCATGCGCGCCTGATACATGGGAGTCTGGCCGAATTGCGAGGTGTTGAAGGTGCCGAACTTCAGCCCGCCGGTGAAGTATTTGGTGTTGTCACCGTTGCCGATGGCCGCGATGTCGGTGGAGCTGTCGCTGCCGGCGCCAAACATTTCCGTGGGCGTGCCATTGGGATTGCCTTGCAGGAAGGTGTTCGGCAAGAAGGTGAAAGCCTGGTTGCCGAGGACGATCCCATTGCTGAGATAAAACACGGGCTGCTTGAGCGCCGCGGTGGTGTTGGCGATGAGCTGGTTGCGAACGGTGTCGTCCAGGATGTTGACGTAGCCATTGAGATAGAAGTTTTCCAACTCAAACTGAATTGCGCCGGGACCGGTGCTCTTGGCGAAGTTCTGCTGCGAGGTGCCAAAGGCATAACCGCCGTCGACTTTGACGGAGGCCAGAACGGAATTGCTCGTCGTCGTGGCGAGGATGACAGGATCCTGCACCTGGGGATTGCAGATGGTGCTTTCGGCTTCGGCTTTGAGGCCGTGAATGGTCAGCGTGCCGGCGGAGTTGAAGTTAGCGCCGATGAGCGAGGTCTGGTTGCAGTCGCCGCTGATGCCGTTGAGCACGGCTATTCCAGAAAGATTGGTGAATGCCACGCCAGAACCGGTAACCGCACGATTGCTGGTTATGTTAGTGATGTCTGACGGTGTGGCAGCATAGCCGATATCTTCGAAATTGTTGTTGTAGCAGGCGGAGAACTCGATGTCGTGAACGCTGGCAACTTCGCCCATGTTCTCGACCCTGAGACAATCGCCGGCGGTTTGATTGGCGCCGTTGCCGACGATGCGCAGGAAAGCGACCTCGCCCCAATGCCACCATTGCGGATTGGTGGTACCGGTGCCGACCGTGGAAGTCGCAATCAGATCGGCGTTGAGACCGTTGGCCGGCTGGAGGATGGTGCCGTGATTGGTTGAGGTGCTTGCGCCGAGCAAACGTGCGCCGGGCTGAATGATGATTCCCGCAGTCACGTTGTTATTGCCGTTGTTGAAGGTGATGGTGGAGTTGATGGTGTACGTGGTCGGCGCGAGTCTGACAATGACGGAGTCGGGGATGTTGAAGCCGGGACCGGTGTAGGGAGCAGTGCGATCGTCAATCACGGTGCCGAGAACCGAGCCGTTGTTGGAAGCCGCGTTGATCGCGGCTTGAATGCTGGTGTAGTGGCTGACGAAGTACTCGTGCCCGGTGATGGCTTGCATCGAGAGGCTGCCGGCCAAGGTGGCGTTGCCGGTGGTGGGGTCCATGGAGGAGTTGATGGTGACAGCGCCGGGCGATGTGTTGACGATACGTTCGTTCCACGAACTAAAGACGGTTCCCGTCAGCCCGGCCACGACCACGTCGCCGGTGCTGGCAGAGGCGCTGGAGTTGCCGGAGAAGCGGATGTTGGTGGCGCCGTTCCAGGCGGCGACCGCGGCAACCGTAGTGGAATCGGTAGAGTTGCCGCTGGCCAGAGAACCGCTGTTGCCGGAGGCGGCAAAGGCGAAGCAGCCGTTGGCATAAGCGGGCCCACCGGCACCGTGGGCGGTAAAAGGATTGTGGCAACTGTTGTCCAGCAAGTTAATGGGGCTAACGGTGTTGACCGCGTAGTAGCCCGGCGAGTCGAAGCTGTTGCCGGCAATGGTGACGTTGCTGCTGCCGGCGGCGCCGATAAAGACGGCTTCGTTCTGCTGGCCGGGAGCGGTCTGACCGGAACAGGTGTTGGTGCATTCGCCGGATTCACAGGCTCCCTTGAAAGCATTGCCGGTGATGACCACATTGGAGAGGTTGCCGGTGCTCGCCCAGATATCGTGGTTGTGCCCCATGTTGAAGGTGTTGCTGGCGATGACTGAATCCTGCAAAGTAGTGCTGATGATGATGTGGGCATTGCCGTTGCAGTCATAGGCCAATCCGCTCTGGTTGGAATACGGGCTGGTGACAAAGTTGTTGCCCGTGACGCGCAGCAGCTTAACGGCGTAGTTGTTTGGGTTGGAGCTGACATTCACATCGGCGACCACGGAGTAATTGAAGTCGTTGTTGGCGATGGTGACGCCGCTGGTACCGAAGAGGTTGATGGCGTAGCTGCGCTGGGAAAAGAACTTATTGTGCTGAATGACGATGGAGTGGGTGCCGGCGGTGAAATTGTTTTGTCCGTAATCGACGAGCTGCACGCCTATCGCGTTGCTGGAGTCAAAGGTATTGTTGGTGATGGAGCCGATGTTGCCCTCGGACTGGATCCCCACGCCACAATCGAACCAGTCGCTATCGATGTTGAAGCCGGAGTATTCCAAGGTTTCGACGCAGACCTGCGCCGGCTGCACCGGAGTAGCAAAGTAGATGCCGCGAACCTCATTGTTCAGGCCTCCGGTGTCGAGTTGCCACACCCCGGAGCTGTTGTGGGATCCCATATAGAGAAGCTCCTGGCTGGGGTTGCCGCTGAAAAGCACAAACTGGCTGGCGGTTTGATCGGCGCCGACCAGCTGATCGCCGTTCCGCGTGCTGATGGAGCCAGAGAAGAAATAAAGGCCTTGAGGAACGTAAACGCGGCGGCCAATGTTGGATGGAGGAGTTGGGGTGGCGCAGTTCATCATGGTGCACCACAAGCTGGTGTTATCGGTGCCATAGTAGAACGGGCCGGTAGAGCTGCTCAGGACATTGGTGGCGAGGGTCGCGGTGCCGGAGGGACAAGAGGGTGAGCAGCCCGCGAGGGTGGTGTACAACGTTCCGCCGCTGGCGCCGGCGCCCAGAAACGCCACCAGCTTGTTGATGTCGGCGCTGGTAAACGTGGCGCCGGTGCAAGCGACATTCGACGAACCTGCGGTGCCGGTACAGGCGGACAGCTGCAAGCCGTCGCCTTTGATGCCATAGTTGCGCACGTCCATGACCGGGAAGTTGGCGGTGCTGAGATCCTGGACGGAGGCGACGGTGAGGCTGAGCCCGAGATTGCCGAGGGCGGCGATGGTGGAGCCGCCGATGGCCCATTGGAATTGCGAGGAGGACGGCAGTCCGTAGAGCAGGCTGTCGGAGGAGGCCAGCGATTCGTAAGCGGGAACGCCGGAATCGCCGGAGGCGATGGCGCCATACTTCTCATTCTTTACCACAATGTGGGAGGCGCTGCTTGATATCCCACGCTGTAGGGGCTGGGTGCGATTGTCGTCAGCTTCGACGCCGTCCAAGAGGATGTTATGGGAGCCGCTATCGAGACTGACGATGTTGGACGCTGGGCCGGACGAGGATCCGCCGTTGAAAGAAACGACCTTGGAGGCGACGACATCAGAGCTGGCGATAAAAGACAGGCAGGAGGCGTAGGACTGCAGGCAGTTGAGATCGTCGATCTCCAGCAGGGAAGAATCTTCCACGGCCATGCCGCCGAGATCAGGCTGCGGCGGAGAGCTCAACGCGCCGCCGGACCACTGGACGTCCTTGACCGAACTGTTGGCGACGTACTTGAGATGAACGCCGTGGGCGGGATAGCTGGGGACGGCCGAATCATGCGGCTTCGCGCCCAGCAGCGAAATCTGCGTGGCCGGCTTGGCGGTTGTGCCCTCGACCAAGATATTGTCCCAGTCGCCGGAGTTGTTGCCATAGTTGGATTCAGAGATGTTCGGCGAGTTGATGTTCTCGAAGCTGATGGCGAACTCAGGAGAGCCGTTGCCGTAGAGATTGGCGTTGCCGACGTTGATCCAGGTGACGCTGCCGTCAGTGGTGGTGCAGCCGACGGTCTGACAGAACTGCGCCGGACGGATTGAGCCCGTGGTGCCGACCTGCTGGGTGTAATAGGCGTAGGCGCCGGAATTGTTGGAGGCGGGCAGGATGAACTTGGGCTCGAGATAGGTGTGGCCGGCGAGCCAGTCGCCGCCTTCATTACCGTCGACGTGCAGGCCGTAAAGTTTGTTCTCCCACGCTGTGGGAGCATCCAGGACGTCTCCGCTGGAGACGATGTGCCAGCCGTCGGCGGCGTTGTTGTTGGATTGCGACATGCCGGAGATGCGGCTGTCAGCACCCCAGACGACGCCGTCGCCAGCGCTGGTGTCGGAGACGGTGTTGTACAGATCGTTCTGGCCGGCGATGGCGAGAATATTGGCGGCGGTGAAGGCGCTGGCGTGGACGCCGCGAATCTTCATGGAATACACCGCCGGGGCGAAGATGCCGAAAGTACCGAGGTTGTTGCCGTTGAGGGCACAATCGAGAACTTGCGTGGCGTCGGCGGTGTGGTAGTTGCCGCTGTTGACCTCGGCGTCGGCGAAGTTGGCGATGAGAGGCGCGGCCGCGCCGGAGATGAGAGTGGTGGGGGAAGTCTCCAGCGTGGCCGCTGCGGGGCAAGCGATGACGACGTTGGGCGCGCTGACGTTGATACCGGGAGAACCGTTAAAGGTCCAGTTGCCGGCGCCGAAGAGCAGCGTGACCGGCTTGTTGATTGCGAGTACGGCATTGCAGGTTTCAGCGGGCGTGAAGCCGCGCGCGTCAACCGTGCCTCCGGCAGCGGGGAGAGCGCCGATGGCGGCGTTGATCTTGGCGCAAGGATCGGACTGGGGATAGTTGGCGGGGTTGGGGACGCCGTTGGTGCTCTGCACAGTCAGCGTGGTGAAGTTGCCGGTGTTGGGCGTGACGTTGCCGATGGGCGGAGGCGACGACAGGTTCGCGCCACCGCCACTAGCGTCGACGTAAGCTTTGTCGGCAGCGTCGTTGGGATTCTGCGGCGTGGGAACTGAAGGCGAGCTGGTGAAGGTCTTGACGCCGGCGACGGTCTGCGCGTCGGTGAGGTCCATGTAGTGCGCGTCGGCCCAGATGCGGGTGAGGAATTGCGCCGCCTGATTGGCCGGAACCAGCGTGCTGCGAATGGCGCCGATGGTGGTGTTGGGCAGATTGGGGACGGACCAGTACTCGCTGCTGGTTGAGCCGTCGTCAAGTTTATAGGTGACGTGGTAATACGAGCCGGCAGGCGTGGCGCCGGCATCGGGCGCCAGCTCAGCGCTGAATTGGCCATTGGAACCAAGAGTCACCGTGAGATTGCCGGCGGCGACGGGCTGGCCGGCGGCGGTGGTGAAGGCATTCCACAGGATGATGACGCTGCCTTGCGCGGGAGAGCCGTCGGCGCGGTAAACGGTGTCGGTGATCTGACACAATGTCAGACCTCCCTGGGCAAAGGCGGGGCGCGGCAACAGGATGGCGAAGGCGATGGAGATCAGGACAGAAAAAAACCGCCCTGCAAGGCGGCGAGTGTTCGGCATGGCGAATGCCTCTCTGGTCAAAATACAGTGTTGTCCCACATTGTGAGACATGATGATGCTTTCTCCCACCCTATCGCCAACAGATGGCGATAAGGGTGGGGCACCCGTGCAGCCGTGGGACGGATACCTGCGGTGATGATAAAGCAGGAGCATCGTTTCCCAGGCCTTGATAGGGGTCCTTCGACTCCGCGTCCGCCCGATCCGCAAAAGAGCGGATCGGTAAAAACCATGCGGACGCTGCGCTCAGGATGACAAATTCATGTCGAGTTGCGACCCAGGTTAGCGTCCAACCGAGGGCCGCGAACCTGGGGCGCCGCTGTAGGTGGCGATGAAGTTTTCGACGCTGGCCACGTAGACGTCGGCGAAGTCGACGGCGGGGCGGCGCGCCTGAATGACGTCGATCGCGTCCTGCGGGCCGAAGCCGAGGGCGCGAAGCACGGCCAGCGCCATCATGGGCGCGCGATGCACGCCGGCCGCGCAGTGGATGAAGACTTTGGATTCGGCATCGTCGAGGGCGGCGAGCGCGAAGTCGACGCCGCGCTGAAAGAGCTGGGTCGGCTTGGGCCGAAAGTCGTCGTCGGTGGGATTCCACAGCACCTTGACGCCGTACGGCCGGGCCAGAGGCGTGTCGTCGTATTCCACCTGCATGTCGATGATGTGGGTGACGCCGGCGCGAACCACCTCGATCATCTTCTCGTCGTTCCAGATGCCGCCGCCGATGGCGATGCGGTCGGCGATCCAGGTCATGTCCATGGGCAAACCAGTTGTCGTTGTCAGTTGCGGGCTATCAGCCGTCGGCTGTCGGCTATCGGCTGTCGGTAAAAAACAGAGCGATCCGTTCCAGTATAGGGGTTGCGGGGCCTGCGAGCAGATCCACGTTACGCGGTCTCGGCGGCGAGTGCCGGTGGCGCGGCGCAGGGCGGCTCGACGCCGATGCTGCGGAAGAAGGCGTTGATGGGGTTGCCGAGCTCGGGATCCTCGAGGGGAGCTGCGGCTGGCATGGGCGCGGCAGCGGCGAGCGCGGGGGTTGGCGGTTCCGACTCAGGCGCGGGCAGCGAGTAGACGCCGGCAAAATCGAACAGGGCCTTGGCGGCGAGATAGTTTCCGGCGAGTGCGAGTTTGATGATGGCCTCGTTGATGGCAGCAACTTTAGCCCAGATGGCGCGCTTGACTTGCTCGACGATCCGCTGGCGCGAGCGCAGCGAAGAGAAGGCTTTGGATGGCTTGTTGCCCAACTTCGACTTCCCGGAATCGTTGGAGGCGCTGTGCTGCGCGGCCAGAAGTTTCTTGTAAGCGGGACTGTCGGGGCTGGGCATGGACGCTTGTTTCTTACCGGATGGCGATTTCTTGATGAAGGTCATAATGGGTTCCTTGGGGACGAAGTGATGAGTGCTTGAAGGTCGATGGCCTGTTGGCGCAAAGCCTCTTCCAGTTGCGGTGACCGCAGATCCGTTCGACTTCGCGTCCGCACGGCGCGCAAAAAGAGGCGCGCCACAAATGCGAGCGGACGCTCCGCTCAGGATGACAATCGTGGGCGACCTAGGTAATGAGGCTCCTCAGCCACTGAGGCACGGCGGATTGTCCCGCCGAACCATACGGTTAATCGGACCGGGCAGTGGCGTACCTCAGGGCTGAGACTTTGGCGGCAAGACGTCAGGAGGAGCATCTTGCCGAAAAGGCCGCTTTTCGCCATTCGCCATTTGCTCTTCGCCAGACGTAGGCAGATAGCAGCGTGCTTGAGCGAACGATTTGGCGAAAAGCGAAGAGCGAAAGGCGAACAGCGGTTTACATGCAGAAACAGCAAAACCCAGCGCGAGGCTGGGTTCGGAGGCGGAACGCTCCGCTAGTGGCGTTCCTCAATCTTCAACTCTAATTTCAATATAGCATATTCAGAGGGTATTTTTGCGGTTTTTTGGCACTTTTTATTTACATTGTAATCAGCACGTTACGGCTTATTGTTGCGTTTCTCCAGGATTATTCACTTGACACAAACTGAATCCTAAGTTAGGATTGGCTTATGGCACAGCGAAAGCATCCTAAGCCGATCAATATCAAAGACATCCACATAAGGTTTGGCACGGAAGAACAGTGTCTTCAGTATGTCGTGCAGATGCGTTGGCCGGATGGCGTCGTGCGATGCCCCACCTGTGGCGATAAGAACGTCACGCGCTATGACCGTCCCGTTGACCGGGTTCGGAAGCGCCGATCCGATAAGCCAGAAAAGCCAAACCGTCGTCACTGGTTCTATATCTGCCTGAATACCGACTGTCGCCAGCAATTCAGCCCCACGGCCGGGACGCTGTTCGCTGATTCGCACCTGCCGCT
>JASHXK010000503.1 GCA_030043575.1 Terriglobales bacterium | reverse complement strand
ACTTCTTCTGGCGCTCGTAGATGGAGCCGGCGACAAACTCCGCATAGCTCTTGTCCTCCGGCTTCGTCGACATGTCGATGGCTTTGTTGATGTTCTCTTCGGCCTGCGGCCAGTCCTTCAGCCGGCTATACATCTGCGCCAAAGCGACATAGACCCGCTGATCATCGTTGGCATTGCCCTTCAGCAGAGCCTTTACGCGAGCGATCGCCACATCGGCATTGCCCATGTCAGCCTGCTGCGATGCCGACACCATCTGCAGATCGCGATCGTTCGGGAACCTCTTAGCGGCTTCCTCGGCAGCACTCGTAGCCTGTTGCCACTGCTTGCTGTCGCGATAGGTTTCGATAATTTCCTGATAGCCGCGAATGGCGTTGTCGTCGCCGAGATCGAACATCTTGCGGAAAGTGTCGACGGCGAGCTGGGTCTTATTCGCCTCGCGATAAATCGTGCCTAACCGCTCCAGAAAGAGCGCACGATTGTTCTTGTCGGAGACTGTGTAGTCGGCTTCGTCGTGCTCGGTCTTCTGCAGCAGTTGGTTGAGAATCGCAATCGCATCGTCATACTTTCCCTGCGCTTCGTCGACGACCGCGATGTTGTACTGCACCTCCAGCGAATCCGGAACCACCGCGCTGGCCTTCTTCAAGGCATCCATTGCCTGATCGAAATTGCCGTCGCGGCGATCGATTTCCGCGATCAGCATGTAGGTCTGCGCGTCCGAGGGATCGGCATCAACGATGGATTTGTATTGCTCTAGCGCAGCGTCGGTCTGCCCGTCGTTCATCAGGTTCTGGGCGAGACCGCGAACTGCGTCGAGATTATCGCGATCCAGCTGCGTGGATTTGCGGTACGCCTCGACCGCCTGCTTGTAGTCTTTTTGCTGCTCATAGGTGTAGCCGAGCGCCGAATACAGCTTCGCGGTGCGAGCTTCTTCTGGAATCGCGTTCAAAACCTGCAGCGCACGATTGGAGTCGCCTTCCTCGTTGTAAAGGTAGGCCAGCGTGCTGACCGCCTCTTCCGACTCGGGCTGGATAGCAACTGCCGCCTTGAACTCATTCTCCGCCTTCAACAACTCATTGTTCTGGCGATACAAGCGGCCGAGAAGCAGATGGTCTTCAATACTCGTGGGATCCAGCTTGACGATCTGCTCGTACTGCTCGATGGCCAGCTTCAGAATCTCCTGCGACTGCGTGCCGGACTGCATATCGCCCAGCGAGCGCAAGTAAATGCTGCCCAGCAGACGCCGCGCTTCCAGATTGTTGCCGTCGCGTTTCAGAATGTCCTGCGCTTCCAGGACAGCGTCGCGAATGCGTCCTGTCTTGGCGTAGAGCTCCGCCAAACCGGCGTTCAGGTAATCCGAACTTGGATCGTTGTCGATAGCTAGCCGGTACTCTTCGATGGCCTTGGTCGCGTAGTCGGAGCGGCCGTACATCGACACCATCTCCTCATACATATGCGCCATCATGAAGTGGTAATAGGCTGCAGCCTTGTCGGGCTTTTTCGCGGCAGCCGTATCCGCGGGCTGCGACGGAGCCGGCGCCTGTGCCGGAGCGGCAGAATTCTGCTGCCCGCCGTTAACCTCAGGCATGGTCGCGGGCCGAGCGTTCGGCGTCGAACTAGCAGGTGGAGTTTGGGCGACTGCTACGGAACCAGCCAGCAGCAAAGCCAGGGTGAAGACACGGATGCGATTTTGGATCATTCAGGACCAGCCACTCAACAGCGATTGGATGCCGCGCCTCACACTGGAGTCTACACACATTCTAGCCGTTATTCCCCACTTGCGGAAAACGAATTTGTGGCCCTCGCGCAACGATTCCGGCTATGAAGTTTGGCTATTACCTTAGTTGATTGGACGCGTTAGTCGAGGAAAGGTCAGACTGTATCAAAAACCGGGAACTGCCTCCAGAACCCGCACCTTCCAGGAATTTTCCGCCGCCGTGAGCAGCACGACATAATGTACCGTCGCGTTCTCCGAGTGAACGACCTTACTACCGTCCATCACGTCGATCTGCAGATGAGCGGTGTCGTGCAGCTCGATCGCCGAGCCCTCCGGGGAATAGAAGACCGCATCGACGGAATGACCCTGATCGGTGATGTGCTGATGCAAACCCGCTTTCGTCTGCTCATGAATTGTGGCCGTCAGCTTGTCGCTGGCGGTGCCGATGAAGTTGGCGCTAATCAGGTCAGCGCGATTCTGGTCGAGCGATTCCGTCATCGCTTGCCAAGCCGTTGCGTAGTCACGCGCCAGGGACTTCTGGGTTGTCTCTTCAATTTCGCGCGGAGTGGCATGTTCCACGCTGATGGCGATCGAAGGAGTGCTGGCGGCGAGCACAGAAGGCGGCGTCGGGAAAACCATGGCTCCAACCGCTAAGGCTGCCAAGGTCAAGACTGCGGAAAAGATAGCCCTCATTGCCCACCTCGCCACTGGATTTCGTTCCCGACAACCACGCCCGAGGCGACGGAGATGGTGGCGTCATTCGAAGCCGGAAGCTCGGCCTCCGCGATTCCCTGCCTGATGCGCGCATCAACCGTGCTCTTGCCCTTCGCATCGGTTGAGGTGAAGGTCACGATTGTCCCATCCGACACCGGATTTCCGGCACAGTCGTGAATGGGATCGGTGCGCGCAAGAATTCCGTTCTTGTCGCGCACGGCCGTCATGCGGATACTGCAAGGATCGGAAGCGACCTCCTGCACCACGCGCCGCACCGAAGCGGGTCCGCTCGACGCCACGAACTGCGCCGGGCCTTGCTTCTTGGACGAATCGAGTTTGGCGAACGCGACCCCGTTCTTCGTGGTTTCAGTGCGGCTGGTGGTCTGGCCGTTGGCGGTCAGCTCAAACTTGACAGGCTGCGGTTGCAGCACCAGATTCTGATACTTGTCGAAAACGAAAGCTGTACCCGTGATGACATTCGGCGTGTCCGCCGGCACGCGCGATGGCCGCGCCAGAAATGCGATCGACTGCACTGGACCAGCGGTCACGAAGAATGTCGCGGTGTTCCCGTCCAGCGAGACAACATACCGCCCGGCATTCTGCAATTCGTCGGCGCCAAGTCGAATCTCCCGCCCCAGCTGGACTGTTCTCTTGATCGCAGTTCCTGGACCGGCGACGTAAAGGGTCGCGCTACCGCTGCCAGAGCTGGGAATCGTTAGTCCGGAGCCCGCAGGCACCGTCGCCGGAACATTGATCTCGGCTGCATGCGTCGCAATCGCAAAGCAGCACATCAACAACAGCGCGATTGCCATCATTCCGCCGAACTTAACCTTAACCTCGATGGAGCCTTTGGTCATGACTACTCATCCTGCTGAAGCATGTACTCGTTAACCGTGACGCGATAGTTATGAACGTTGGAAGCCGGGTCGTCGCGCAGATCGACGGCAAACGGTACCGGCGCCTGCGGCAGCAAAGCGTTGTCGACGTAACCATCGGAAACCCAGATCACCTTGCCGGCGCCGTCATAATAGGTCGCCAGCACGTGCGGGATGTTTACAGTGACACCGCTCTCGTTGATCAACTCGCCTTTCAGCACATGACGGCCGCGCGAGTCCGTCTCCACTCGCTGATGTACGACGCCGATTACCGGATCGGCGGAAGCCGGAACCAGCATGGAATTCGGCGTCATGCGCACACTCTTGACAGTCGCCAGCGGCGTCTTGGGAAAGTCGATGCGAAATGGCGAAATCTCTTTCGGCAGCAGCGTATGAGAAATCTTGTCGAAGCTTGTCTCTTCGCCGAGGACATCGCCGTTCTTGCCGATCAGCGTCGCGCCAACGGAGACAAATCCTGGCACCGTGTCCTCATTCTCTATTTCGCCAACAATGATCGTGTTCGCGCCTTGCGCGATCGCGTTCATGGAGATGATGCGAACGCGAGGCGCTTCCACGTTTTGCGCGCCCCAGTCATCGTTCGAGCCGCGCGTAATCACGTCCCAGCGCAGATAGTTTTCCTGAATGACCTGCGGCGGAACGTTGGCTTCCTGCACGACCGGCCACTCCACTTTCCAACGATCACCCTCCCTGACGACTTTCAAGTCCCGCGTGTCGTAGAAAGCGCCGACTGCGGTTGCATACTGTAAAGTCGCGCGCACCAGGGCTTCGTTATCGCTGGCGTGAAGGACCTTGGTGTCGGCTTGTTCCAACGAGGAGTAGGTTCGCAAACTGCCGTCCCGCCCCGCGAGGTCAGCCGCAAATGCCTGCTCTTCCGTATCGCCCGAATTCGCGACATAGGCGAATGCTCCTTTGTAGTCGCGAGCTTTCACGTGATCGAAAAGCGCGCGCACCGCTCCGTCGGGCGACGTCGCGGGCGTCAGCTCATTTGGCTGGATCGTTGCCATCGCTATCAAGACCGCGGTCAAAACAATAATCAGGATGGGCAGAGCGCGTTTCATCACTTGGCCTCCCGCAGAAGCACCGGCTCAACGGTCGCGCGAACCGGAAATTCCAAAGTTGCGCTCACGCGCCGCCGCTCCGGCACCAGCAACACCAGGAACAGCGCAAACAAGCTGCTGGCCACCGGCAGGATTCCCCACATCAATCCTTCCATCGGCGTAGGCGTGAATCCCACGAACTCCAGCCGCTTGGCCGGCGGCACATCCTCTTTCGTCCACAACGTGACATTACCGTTGTCGTAGGTCTCGGCCTCGCGCCAACCGGCGAAGGCAAGCAGCGGCTCGTAGTAGCGGTCGCGGACGAACACGTACTTCAATCCGTATTGATTAGCGTGCTTCAATACCGCGCGTAGCGACTCCATTCCCGCCAGGCCGTAATACTTTGCGTTGTAAAGCTGACCAGCGCCGTAGGCCGTCATCTCCGGCAACAGGCGCGCGGAGTTGTAGTCACCGTCGACGCTGCCGGCCTTGGCATACGTCGACACCTCCGCGAAGTGTGCGCCGAAGCCGAGGGTGATGTAGCGGAACTTCGCGTGATCGTCACGGTTGAGGAACGCGATGACCTGATCCACGCTAAACGGCGAGCTGGCGATGGGGTTGATCTCGATCCACGCCACCGAAGCTGCCATCGTTGCCACCGCGGCGATGGTCAGCCCCACGACTGCCTTCATGCGGAAGCGCTGAATCAATTCCAGCGCCAGCAGCCCGACAAACGGCATGGCCATGATCGTGGCCCAGAACGTGAAGCGCTCATAGGTCAAGACCTGATAGGCGCGCCCGAGGAGGATTTTCCCGGCCGGTGTTGTCCCTCCCAATCCCAGCAGCGCGGTGATGTACCAGCCGATAAGCAGAGGGCGCAGCCGCCGCTCGGCCGATCCGCGAATCACAATGAACGGAAGCGCCAGGATCATCGCGCCCATGGGAATGATCCAGAAGTTGATCCCGCTAAACGTCTTCAGAATGTAGTTGTCGCGTGAGCCGTGCGGAATCGGCATCTGCGTGATCGGATTCTTGAGCAACGCGACCCAGAACGGCCACAAAACGATTGCCACGCCGGCAATCGCAATCACCGCAAAGACAACAGCGCGTCCGAGAACGCCACCTACCGACGCTCGATCTTCCTCTATTTCTTCGGCATTGCGGTCCAATAGGGCGAGCACCAGAACCGGAACCGCAAACAGGATTGCGCCAAACAGCAGCGTCACGTGGTGCGCCGCAGCGGCAGCCCACGCGATCGCCACTCCTTTCAGCAGATCCAGAAAGCGGCTCCGGAGCAGCCAGTCATAGAAAAACGGCGCCGCATTCAGGGTGAGCGCAGCTGCCGCAGTCGTGGGCAATTGTCCTGACTGGTAGACCAGCATCGACAGCGATCCCAGGAAGATGGATCCCAGCGCCGCATAGCTCGCAGACACCTCATCGACCCACAAAGCCGCGTAGCGATACATGCCGATCGGCAGCAGCAAAATCGCGATCAGCTGCACGAACATGTAAGCGAACTTCAAGCCCATGATGTGCGAAAAAAGCGCGATCCACTGGTGCGTCAGCGGTGGATACGTGGTCTGCGAGAAGCCGCCAAACCACTTCTCATTCCACGGATTGAACCAGTGCTGGGCATAATGCGCCGCGAAAAACATGTGCGTGTTCGCGTCGTAAGACCCGGCCGGAAGTTGCATCAGCAGCAGCGGACCATGCACGGCGATTGCAATTAGCAGGATTGCGGACAGCGGGATCGCACGTGCGGGGAAGCCGGGGCCCCCAGCGTACGCTGGGTTTGCGCACGTTGGGTTGGAGAACGTGGGGGACTTTGAGATCAAGGGACTGCCTCCCGCCAAGAACGTACAGAGCAGTTCGATTCTTTCCCACGCACTTAGGTTGGTTGCGATGCACGGAGTTGCGCGCAGGTCGCCCACCCACGGCGCCCTATTTCCTCTGGCGCTCTACTTGCAGACCTTCGTCACACAAACTCTCAGGCGAAAGCCGCATCCAAGCACACGGAATTCGAGGTTGCGAAAGCGGGTCCCTTTTCACTCTCGAGTTATCAGCGAGTGTCCCACGTGAAAATGAAAACTGTTCTCCTGACTTGCTGTGCTTTGCTGCTGTCCTTTTCTGCATGGGCTCAGACCTTTGAGGTCGATGGCCAGCAGTCGCAGCCGGCCAATTCGCCAAATGCAAAACAGAAGCAAGGTCAGCAGTCGAATGCAACCGGCGAAAACGGAATTGGCTGGGGCAGCAGCATCGAAGTCAGCCGCCTGGCCAGAGCGGCGGAAGATGCGTTGCGGCACGGCAATCCATCGGCGGCAGCCGACTATGCTGAACGCGCGGTGAAAGCAGCTCCGCAGGACAACAAGCTGTGGTTTCTGCTCGGCTACACCTCACGGCTGGCCGGCCGCTATCAAACCTCCGTCGAGGCCTACCAGCACGGATTGCAGAGCTCGCCGGGTAACGCCGACGGCCTGAGCGGTCTGGCGCAGACGTACGAGCGCATGGGGCGCACCGACGACGCCAAGCGTCTGCTGTTGCAGGTGATTCGTACCAATCCAAAACGGACAAACGATCTGCTTGTTCTCGGCGAGCTCGACATGCGTACGGGCGACACTCAGGACGGAATCAATTTGCTGCAGCGCGCCGAAGCGCAGCAGCCCAATGCGCATGCGGAGTTGATGCTCGCGGTCGCATATCTGAAGTTGAAGCAGCCCGATCGCGCCAAACAGATGCTCGACATGGCGAAGAAGCATTCGCCCAACAATGTCGAGATCTTCCAGGCCGCCGCGAATTACTACCGCGAGGAGCACGATTACAAAGCGGCGATCATGACGCTGAAGAGCGCGCCCCATCTAACTCCCTCGGTGCTCGCCGATCTCGGCTACACCTATGAGTTGGACGGCGACAAAGAGCAAGCAGCCGAGGCCTACACTCGCGCAGCAAATGAGCAGCCGAAAGAAATTGGTTATCAGTTGAGCGCCGCGCAGGCGCAGTTGCGTGTTGGCAACACCGATAAGGCCCATGAATATCTGAATCGGGCGGCCACGCTGGATGCCAATCATTACCGGTTGCATGCCATTCGCGCGCTGCTGGCGAAGGAAGAGAATCGGCAGGCCGATGCCATCGCCGAGTACAAAGCCGCGCTGGCGGCAATTCCATCAGCGGGAGTTCCTGAGGGGCAGCTCTATCCAATTCAGTTGCGGCTGAATCTTGCCGAGCTCTATCGCGAAAGCGGCGATGATGAAGCCGCGCATCAGCAGATCGCAACCGCTGAGCAGGAAATCAACAAGCTGGACGTCCAAGGCACGGCCAAGGCCGAGTTCCTGCGGGTTCGCGCTTCGCTGAAGATTTCGGACAACGATCTGCAGGGAGCGGATGCGGACCTGACCGAAGCTCGCAAGCTCGATCCCGACAACGTCAACATCAAGCTGGAATACGCAAACCTTCTATGGAAAGAAGGCCACAAGGACGAATCCCGCCAGATTTACGGTGATGTGCTGGCGGGCGATCCCACGAATCGCTTCGCGCTGGAAGCCATCGGATATCTCTATCGCGAAGACGGCAACGAGGAGATGGCAGCCGAGTATTTCAATCGCCTGGCGAACGCGTATCCCGACGATTACATCCCTTATCTGGCGCTAGGCGACCTCTATACCCAGACCAAGGACTTTCAGCGCGCCGATGCTGAGTATCAACAAGCGTACAAGCTCGCTCCCGAAAATCCCGTCATCATTGCCAACGCGGCCAACGCCGCCATCGAGGCCCAGCAGATCAAGCTGGCCGGCGAGTGGGTCAATCGCGCCAGGGGCAAGGCCAATGACGATCCGCGTGTCATGCGCGAACGCGAGCGTTATCTGCTGCACCAAGGCAATTACGAAGAGTCGGCGAAGCTGGGCTACAAGGTTTTGCAGCAGATGCCGAAGGACCGCAACGCGTCGGTCTATCTCGCTTATGACCTCTACAACCTCGGCCGTTACGACGAAGCACTGGCAGTCGCCGACAAGTACGATTCCATTCTGCCCAACGAACCGAACTTCCCGCTGATCGAAGGGCACGTTCACAAGCACTCGCAGCTTCTGGATGAGGCCGAAGACGATTACACACGTGCCATGCAGCGCGATCCCAAGATGGTGGAAGCCTACGTCAATCGTGGCTATACGCTAAACGACATGCAGAACGCGCAGCAGGCATCGCAGGATTTTCACACCGCGCTGCAGCTTGCTCCCAACAATGGCATTGCGCATCTGGGGCTGGCCTTCAGCGATCTGCAGCTGCGCAACTCGAAAGAGGCGCTGGAACA
>JASHXK010000502.1 GCA_030043575.1 Terriglobales bacterium | reverse complement strand
CTCGGCTGGGGTTGGTGCGCGGCAGCATAGTTGGGAATAATCTGCCGTTGAGCGAGAAAATACGGAGCATTTTCCGGAGACGCTGCACGTTGCGAACAGGACCATGTTCAATGAAGTCCCGGTCGAACCTTGGATCGTTTGAAATTGTCCGGATCACTGCGGGATCGGCGACGTCGACAATGTCAATGATACCGGGAAAATACGTCCGTTTCATGATGTGATGACTCATCTTATGAGCAGAGATCGTTTCAAGACCTGCTTGCTGGGTTCTCTTCTCATGATCGATTTCCTTCAACATGTTGGTTCTCCTGTCCTCGTTCGCGTTGTGGTCAGCAGCTGCGACATGTGAGCGATGCAGTCATCCTCCTCGGCCAAGGTTTCAGTGCGATCCCATAGTCTTGACACCCTCGGAGATGAAGTCGTCGTAGGGATCGATGGAAAGTGCGTGGTCTCTTTGTCGAACTTTAGAACGTGTCGTCTTCCATATTTGCCTCCTCAGGAACTCCTATCACTGGGGAGCTCCGCCCTTCAGAAATGCGCTGAATCCGCATCACTCTTCGGGTCCCACCCCTTCATCTCATTGAGTTCCTCGGGCGTGATCTGAGGCAAGTGCCGGATGAACAAAACCAGGCGCCAGGTTTGCGCGGCAGTGTGCGTTCCGCTGAAAGCTGGCATGCCGCTCAAACGAACTCCATTGTCGATTGTGTAGTAGAGCTCACCATCGCTCTTGTTCTGCGTCGCGGCTGCACGCAAGTCGGGCGGTTTCGGATAGAGGCCCCTGCCGTATACCGTGTGCCCCCCTCCGTCATTCGAATGGCACGGGGCGCAATGATAGGCGAAATGCTCCATGCCTCCCCGAATGCTCTCTGTTGAAGGCGCGATGGGATTGCGAAGTTGACGATACACGGATGGCACGGCCAATTTGCGTGCGGTTGTTGCCGCGAGCTCCTCAATCGCTGAGGGTGTCGCCAGCGCGCTAAAGCCTCGTCGCACGAGAATCAACCCGTATCCAGCGGCTGCAACCGCAAGAGCAACCAGAACCAGGCAAACTACTTTCCAACGTTTCATGTCTGCCTCTCCTGCCCCGCTTGGCCACGCGCAAAACTGAAGTTTGCACTAACCAACCGCCGCTGCGCCGCCAGCTCCCGGCTCATTCTTTTTCAGCACAAATGACAGCACCAACATGATCGCCGAGATCACAGCCAGCACCATGAACGTATCGATATAGGCCAGAGTTGCAGACTGTGCCTGCACCATCTGGTAGATGGCGGCATAGGCTTTATGCAGCGCGTCCGGCGGGCTCATTCCCGAGTGAATGTAGAGTCGCTTCGCGCCCTCGACCAGGTTCTGAAAGCTCTGACTACCCGGGGTTGTGTGGCTGACCAAAACCGACTGATGGTATTCGGAGCGACGATCGATCAGCGTTGTGACCAGGGAAGTCCCCACGCTGCTCCCCATATTACGCATGAAGTTGACCATGCCGGCAATGGCATTGCTCTTCTCCGCAGGCATGCCAATGTACGCCGCCATCGTCACCGGCACGAAAAGGAAACCGATGCCAATCACCTGCGCCACGCGCAACCACGAAGCGGAAACGAAGCTGATCGTCAGATCAATGCGCTGGGTAGAGTAGTACATCGCGATGGCCAGGCTCAACCAGCCAAACGCGATGATGTAGCGGACCTGGACCTTGCTTGTGAGGTGCCCGACGACTGGCATGGCCAACACTACGACTAAGCCGCCGCCGGACAACACCAGTCCCGCCAGCTCAGCCGTATATCCCAACAGCGTCTGCAGATACAGAGGCATCATGACCAGACTGCTGAACAGCAGGACACCGAAGCTGAACATCATCACATTAGAACTCAGGTAATTGAAATTCTTGAAAAGCCGGACCTCGATGATGGGGTGCTCGTTGAACCACTCCCAGATCACCAGCGAGAGCAGACATACGGCCGAAACAATCGCCAGCGTCAGGATGATGTGGGAACCGAACCAGTCATCCTCCTCACCTCGATCCAGGATCACCTGCAAGGCCCCGATGCCCAGCGCCAGTAATGCGACTCCGATGTAGTCGAGCTTTACGCCGGCAGCTTTCAGCCGGCCCAGGTAAGGCGGGTCTTCAATCAAGCGAAACACCAGTGCCAGCGTGAGCAGGCCGACCGGGAAGTTGATGAAGAGAATCCAGCGCCAGGAATAATTGAAGGTGATCCACCCTCCCAGAGTCGGACCCACCGTGGGGGCAAAGACCGCCGTGACGCCGTACAAGGCGAAGGCCATACCGCGTTTTTCGGGCGGAAAAGTGTCGGCCAGAATTGCTTGCGCCATCGGCTGCAGTCCTCCACCGCCCGCGCCCTGCATTGCCCGGAATAGCAGCAGGAGCGGAAAGGTTGTGGCCATCCCGCAAAGCAGAGAGCTCAAGGTGAAGATGGCCAGGCATGTCATGAAAAATCGCTTGCGGCCAAAGCGGACGGCAAGCCAACCACTGATGGGAAGAATGATGGCGTTGGAAACCAGATACGAGGTCAGCACCCACGTGCTGTCGTCATTGCTGACGCCGAGACCGCCGCCAATGTAGGGCAGAGCCACGTTGGCGATGCTGGTGTCGAGGACCTCCATGAAGGCCGCCATCGCCACCACCACCCCAATCAGCCAGGGATTGTATTTGGGTACCCATGGAGCCTGTTCCATGGGAAGAGTGTGGGCAGCGTCACTCATCGCAAATGCACCGTCGCTTCGACGCTCATACCCGGCCGAAGCTGCAAGTCGCGGTTCTCGCCCGGATCCAGCACCACCTTCACCGGAATCCGCTGTACGATTTTCACGTAATTGCCGGTCGCATTTTCCGGAGGCAGCACACTAAACTCCGGGCCCGTCGCGCCGGCGATGCTGTCCACGTGGCCCTTATAGTCGCGGCCGCTCAAATCCACATGAACCGTCACCGGCTGTCCCGGCCGCATATACTTCATTTGGGTTTCCTTGAAGTTGGCGGTGATATAGACATCCGGCAGTGGCACAACCGTCAACATCTGCTGGCCGGGTTGGACATTCAGGCCGACAACAACTGTCTTGGTCACCTCGCCAGTGACGGGCGCCAGGATTTTCGTGTAACCCAGGTTCAGCTCGGCCTGAGCCAGAGCGGC
>JASHXK010000053.1 GCA_030043575.1 Terriglobales bacterium | reverse complement strand
TGTTCTGGGATCTGGCCGACTTTCTGCCGGAGGTGCTGGTAAAACCAGTGATCGAACGTATTCAGTTTGCGATGAAGCCCGGCGGCACCATGCTGGCGTTCTTTCACACCAAAGATGCCGGTCCCGATGCGCCCTTCTATCGCTACAACATCGTCTCCAAAGATACGCTGGAGCTGCAGCCCGTCCGCGGCTTTCGGCTGCAACGCGTCTTCAACAACCGCCACGTCGAAAATCTCTTCCACGAATACGCTTCCATTAAGTTCTTCCTCGGCCGCGACAATATGAGGGAAGTGTTGGTAATTCGGTAAGGGATAGTAGAGGGTAAGAGGCCTCCGCTGCGCTTCGTCCCGGGCTAACCTTGGTTCGATCCCTTCGGGGGTTTGATTCTCCTACGTCCTATTCCAGCGCGCAAAAGAAATCCGCTTCTCACGCAGACACGGAGGTTCCTGCCCTGACACGAAGCCTACACGGAGATACCCTTTGCCCGCGCCTCTGCCCGGCGTATGAATCGCGTCGGCCGGTTCGCTAGGTGCTCTGCCCGTATCAGCTTCGGATTCAGCCACTCGATCACCGCCGCGTACCCCAGGCTCTCGGGATCGTCGCTCAGATAGTGGGGCACGACGGCGAGCACGTGAAAACCTTCTTTGAGTTGAAAACTCAGTGTTGGATCGTGCTCCAGCCCTTCCACCACCGCCACGACGTACTCCTCTGGTTTCTGTCGTGAAGCAGCATTCGAATACCCGCGCAGTCTTGAACCTGCACGAATTCGCAACAGCCGATGAGATTCCGTCAGCGCACGCCGCGCTGCGTAGATCTTGTCGCCGATGCCGTGGTGCTGTAGCGTCGGATCGACGATTACTTCCGCTCCGTACAACGTCCGTCCTCGCTGGGGATCGTGGTTGGTGAACATGCCCTCGGCCGTGAACTGCTCCCAGTTCTCCAGCAGGTTGTAGTCTTCCCAATCGATGATCAGGCTCGCACTCATGCCGACAACCTTCTGGTCAGCGCCGTGAACGGCAACGAATTGGCCGTCGGGAAAAAGTCGCAGATGCGACGACAGTTGCTCGGCATTCCACGGAGGCGTGTCGGGATAGATCCGCTGGCACAAGTCGGCGATCCCGGCAAAGTCCCGCGGCATCGTGTTACGTACGACAACTTGGTCGTATGCGATCGATTGAGAATTCGATGATTCCGGAACCATAGGCAGATGAAACGGCGACACCGCATTCTAAACAGCGGTAGAACGGACGAAAAGCATTACATGGCACGGCGGGTTTTGCGAATGATGTAGGGCACCACCCCCGGCATACGCAGCAGCTGAAATGCAGCCGTTCGGCCTGCACCCGGCAGAGACAGCAGCGATCTAACCCGCGATGCCCTCACGAGTAACGGTCCGAATTGCCGCGTGTATTCGCTCCGATACAACTCAACCGATTCGCTCAACGCCATCTCACTTGCCAGAAACTTGGAAGCGCACTCTGCCGCCAATCGCCCGCTGCGCAGAGCGATGGAAATGCCATCGCCAACAAACGGATCGATGAAGGCGGCCGCATCACCGGCGTACATCATGGTACCGTGCACCGGCTGCGCATCACGGTAGATCAAAGGCGCGGTGCTGACCGGTTGCGTCACCGCACTCCACCCAGCCGCACGCTCTGCCAGCTTTGCATGCAGCCGCAAGGCCTCGGCCAGCGTGGTCGCGCAATCCGAGCGCACCATCGCGCACACATTGATCACATCCTTCGCCACCGGTTGCGCGCCACAATATCCGTGCTCGAAAAAATACAGGTCGGTCGTGCAGCTCGCATCCAGCTCGCGAAAGTGTCCCTTGACTCCAATCCACTTCGGACCTGCTGGAATGGTTCGGCTAGGTGTGAATTGCGACCATCGCCCTGCCGCAACGATCACCGCCTTCGCCGAATATATTCTGCCTGCTGTCGTCAATTGAAACGGACCGTCATCTGCGACAGCTGATACCTCGCAAGTCGATTGCGCCTCAACTCCTGCCGCTCGTGCCGCCTGCCACAACTGCCAGTCCAGATCGTAGCGAGGGATACTTTTCGCGGCAGGAGAAATCGAAGCTTCGATCCGGCGGCGGCCAAGAAACAACCGAGTGCGATCGATTGAGAGTGAAGTCTGCAGTAACAACCGTCCCGCCGGCAATGGTTGCAGCAAGTTTGCCAGCAGCTCCAGCGCCTCACCCGAAACAAATTCTCCGCAGACCTTGTGCCGCAGAAAATCGCGGGCCTCGAATAACGCTACACGTGCGCCCAGACGCGCCGCGGTTATCGCCGCCGCAGTGCCCGCGGGCCCGCCGCCGATGACTGCTAGATCGAAATTGGGCGAGGCCGTTAGCATTTGGTACTTGAGCATTTACGGAAGATTCAGTCGGACGATGTCCCTCAGCGCTAAGCCGGAGTCGGTTTGCGATCGTTGGGGACGGCCTGCAGGCCGTCCCGTTCAATGCGACACACTTAATCAGACCCTACCCGGTAGTTATCCGTTAGCTGACTGCTGACTGCTACCCTTCCACACCAGCACTCCCATCCGATAAAGATAATGCCTCGAAGTCATGATTCGCCGCGCTGGCAGCCCTTCCAGCAACCGTCGCATTTCATCGATGGTGTACGCATTGTGCACCGAAGCGGGTGCATCATGCCAAGTAATCCGGCTGCCGAAGAGAGGCAGTCCAGCGTACACCAGCCACAGGTGCAGACGGCTGCGAATCAAGTCGTTGATCAGCAGCGCCTGTCGGCAAACCCGCAACGCCTCGCACGCAAAAACCCTCAGCGCCGCAGGTTGAAAGTGATGAGCAAACAGCGAGCAGCTCAGCACATCGAAGGCGTCGTCGCGAAACGGCAGCCGCAGCGCGTCTCCCGACACTGAGGCAACCGCGTTGCCAGGAAGATGCGACCACGCCCGGTCCAGCAGCGTGACCTTTAACTCGATGCCCTCGCGGGCAAGCAATCGTTGAGCCTTCTGCGGCACGTCGCCCGCGCCCGCACCTACCTCCAGCAGTGACAGCTTGCGGTATCCGCATTCGGCGGTCACTCGCCGCAATAAAGCCACAGTAGTCCGCGTCCCCCCAAACCAGTCGTTGATATGGCGCAGGTCAGCCAATGAAGACGCCACTTCGGCTGGCGTTCCCAGATCGCCGTCAAGCAGCTCGGGAATGATCTTGCGCTCCATAAGATGGGAAACCCAGAGGTCACGCAGCTGGCTGCAACGCCTCGCTCCAGCCTTTCCCCGATGGTATCAATCGGACACACTAGCAAGGACCAGCGAATCTTTGTCGAAGGTCTGAGAATACGCTTTGCTGAACGTCAAAATGCCGATGGCAACGGGAAACGTCTTGCTCACAGGTGGAATTTGGAGTGCTACTGTTGGAAATCGCGTATGGCTTGCAACGCCTGTCAACCCCTTCTGCACGCATAATTTCTTGCGGAGATCGGCTGTAATCCGCTGTCGGCGCA
>JASHXK010000501.1 GCA_030043575.1 Terriglobales bacterium | reverse complement strand
GGCTGCATCAGGATGGCGTGGCGAATCCCCTGCACCAGCTTCGCCTGGACCTCGGGCGAGACCGACTGATCGGAGGACGGCGTGGCCGCGGTGGTTAGGTTGGAATTTGCAGCCGGCGGTTGCGCCGTCTGCGCTCCCGCTGCAACCGTCCAAGACATGGCCATGACGACCGCCAGGCCAACCGAGCACGCCTTCGTCATTGCTGGCTCCCTTTAGTCACCACATGCTACTCTTCCGCTGGGTAACACGCCAACGTAACCGTAATAGCCACTTCCCTTCCCAGCCACAGGAACAGCTTTTCATTTCCTATCGGAAAATGATCTAATGCTTTCCCGAAGAAATAGTTCAACTTACCGCCTGCTGAAGGGAGCTTGGTCTGCGCGCCCAAGGTATTCTCGTGCGGAGATTAGCCGGCATGGTCGTCGGAATTCTCCTGCTCGTGTGCAGCATGATGGCTGCTTCTGCCTCGCCTCCGGCAGCGCAGGATGATAGCGACGAGCCGGAGCTGCTCACGATTGATCAGGCCGTCAAGTTCGCCCTGGCGAATAATCGTGATCTCAAGATTGTCAGCCTCAACGTCGACATTTCCAAAGACAAGGTTAAGCAGGCCAAAACCAAGCGCTATCCGGCGCTCAACACTTACGCCTTTGGCTCTCAGCTGCTTTCGACCATCGCCTTTCAGGTGCCGGCCGGAGAGTTTGGAACCTATCCCGGCATCGGGCCGATTCCCGCCCATACTACGGACATTTCGACGCCCGCGCAGCCGAACGCTTACATCTTTGGCACGATCTCGCAACCGCTGCTGACGCTCTACAAAATCAACCTGCATGTCCATGGCGAAGAACTCTCGGTCCAGCAGTCGGTGCAGGAGCTGCGCGAGCAACGTGACACTGTGGTCGATAATGTGCGCGAGGCTTACTACTCCGTCGTCGAGATCCAGAACGTTATCGAGGCCAAGAAGGCCAGCATCAAGCAGTACGAAGAGCTGGATCGAATCTCGCAGGAGTGGGTCCAGGAGAAAGTGATCCTCGAATCCGAGCTCCTGGAAGTGAGAGCCAAGCTGGCCGACGAACGGCTGCAGCTCTTGCAAGCTCAGGACAAGCTGGCAACAGCAAAGGAAACGCTGAACAACCTCCTCGGGCGCGATCTCAACCTCGACTTCCGCGCAGAGGAAGACAAAGAGCTATCGCCGGTCGAGCAGGACTTGAAGGCCGCGCAGGCCACCGCGCTGGCGCAGAACCCCAAGATCAAGGAAGCGGAGATCAAGATCCAGCAGGCCGACACGGTGAAGCGTCTGGCCAAGTCGGAATATATGCCCGATGTCGGCGCTTCCTTCCACTATCTCTCGCCGTTTGGAATTAACTTTGTGCCTACCAACATCGCCGCCGTCGGCATTGAGATCAGCTGGGAGCCGTTCGACTGGGGCCGGCGGCGGGATGTGGTCAACGAAAAGACTACCCAGGTCGAGCAGAGCAAGTTAAACCTCGACCAGACCAAAGCCAATGTCCTGGTGAATCTGGATAAGGAGTTTCGTGCGTTGCAGGAAGCGCGCATGGCCGTCGACGTGGCCGCCGCGCAGCAGGACGCAACTCGCGTCAAGCTGAGTGAAGTCACCGAGAAGTACGGGCAGAAGACGGTGCTGCTGCGCGACGTTCTGCAACAGCAAGCAGCAGTCGAAAAGGCCAATGCCGACTACAACGAAGCCATCGCCTCGTTCTGGACAGCCAAGGCGAACTTCGAGAAAGCGTTGGGTGCGGACTAGTCATCATGACGCATAACAAGCGACCGTCTTTCTCGCGAGACTTTGCGACGCCGGTGGAGCAGCGCGACCGAGTTTCCCAAGGTCCGTCGAAGCTTCGAGGGTTCGTATCAGGGCACGACTTTAGTCGTGCCGACAAGCCGCCTCTTCTCCTCTCTGAGTCGGCTTTAGCCGACGACACAAGTCGTCAGCAGCCTCGGTCCCTCACTTCCCTTCTTGCGCTGGTGCTCCTGATACCCATCGCCTTCCAGGCGGCCTGCACCAAGTCGGAATCGGCCGACACTCAGATCACACCGGTGCGCACCGCTCTGGTAAAGACGATCGACACCGGCAGCACCAATACTTACTCGGCCAACATCCAGCCGTATCAGCAGGTGGATTTGGCCTTCAAGTCGAGCGGCTATCTGGTTAGCATCAAGCAGGTGCGCGACGCCGACGGCCACATGCGCAACATCGATCAGGGCGATTACGTCTCGCAGGGCACCGTGCTGGCCGTGGTTCAGAAGGATGATTATCAGCAGAAGCTCGATCAGGCCAAAGCCTCGCTAGCCAAGGCGCAGGCCGACCATGAGCGCGCCAAGCTGTCGTTTGCGCGCATTTCGGTCCTCTACAAAGCCGGCGCCGCAACGCAACCCGATTACGACGACACCCGCGCGCAGGATCAGGCCACCCAAGCCGCGGTCGACAATGCCAACGCACAAATTGGCGAAGCGCAGCTCGCCCTCAGCTATTGCGATCTGAAGGCGCCGTTTGACTCGTGGGTTCTTAAGCGCAACGTCGATGTTGGAACTCTGGTCAGCGCGGCTACCAACGGCTTCTCCCTGGCCGACACGCGCACGGTAAAAGCGGTGTTCGGCGTTCCTGACACAGCCGTCGGCCACATCCAGCCAGGCAGCCCGCAGACCGTCACCACCGAAGCGTACAAGAAGACATTCTCCGGTCACGTCACCGCCATATCCGCTGCTGCCGATCCCAAGAGCCGCGTGTATTCGGTCGAGGTTCGCATCGACAATCCGGAGAATCTGCTGAAAGCGGGAATGATCGCGTCGATCACCATTGGGACGCCCGGCCCGCCCGGCGGCGTGATGGTGGTACCGATTTCGTCGGTCGTACGCAGCACCACCAATCAGAATGGATTCGCAGTTTTTGTTACGGAGGGTACGGGCGACACGGTGAAGGTGCGCACCCAGGACGTGACCTTGGGCAACACCTATGGCAACGTGATTGCCGTCACCAGCGGCTTGAGTGTGAATCAGCGCGTGGTAACCGAAGGCAGTAACAACATCAGAGATGGAGAAGAAATACGGATCATTCCGTAGTTTTGTACACGGGTTGCTTCAGCACCCGCGTTTGCAATGAATCATTCAAGGAACAGGTTGGAGAACCGGGTAGAAGACGCCTTGACAGGCTGCTGAAAAACTCGAGTTTTCAAGTGCTTTATAACAGGGCACGGCTTCACATGTTGTGAGGGATTTGGATTTTGCCGCTTTGTGTCAGGGCACGACTTTAGTCGTGCCGATAAGAGGTTCACCTTTTAACCGAGCCGGCTATTAGCCGGCAACACAAGACGAGAGAATCGGGTGGAGCACGCCTTTAGGCGTGCAAATGTATGGCTTGTTGATTAAGCGCTTTAGCGCCTGAGGTAATGCTTTCTCCCTCAGCGGCTGAAGCCGGCTTCAACCTGGGAGCGTGAACTGCACCGCTGAAGCGGTGCTCCACCCGCGAATCGGCGAAGACGCTAATAAATGTCCACCCATCACAAATCCGACGCCGAGATCATCGCGACCACGCACAACACGGCGCGCTTCTTCACCGAGCACCGTCAGGTTGCGACGGTCTTGCTGATCGCGACCTTTGCCTGGGGCATCTACGGCTATCACAACATGCCCAAGCGCAAGGACCCGGACATTCCGGTCCGCGTCGCGCAGGCGCAATGTAATTGGCCCGGCGCCACAGCCGAGCAGGTAGAGCAACTGGTCACTCGTCCCATGGAGCAGGCGGTTGCGCAGAACACCACCATCAAGCCGCACAGCCCGTCAAACTTCGGCATCCGCTCCATGAGCTTTCCCGGCCTGTCGGTCGTCTATATCCAGCTCGATGACAATGTCAAAGACAAGCAGAAGGAATTCAGCGACATCAACCTGAAGCTGAATCAGGTGAACCTGCCGCGCGGCGCCGGTCCCATTCAGTTCAACAGCAACTTCGGCAATACGGCGGCGCTGATGCTGACCGTCGCCAGCCCCATTGTCACGCCCACCGAGATCGCGCTTCGCGCCACGCCCATCCGCAAGGCGATCGAGCAGACGCGGGCGCAACTCGCCAAGGACGCTCCGCAGCCGCGGGTCAGCGTGATCTATGCTTTTCCGCTGACGGTCGCTCCCGGTCCCGTACGCACGGTTTTCGAGCAAATCGCCCGCATTGCCGAGCGCAGCGGCACACTCAAGGACCTGCACTTTTTCCAGGGTCCCGGATACGTCGGTCTCGATTCCAGCACGCCTTTTGACGATGAGACGATTCGTCAGCGCGGCCAGCAGTTGATCCGCAACAATCTGCAAGCCTCCGAGCTTTATCCCGATGCGTGGCAGCCTGCCATCATTCGCGATCCCGCTAACACCGAAGCCGAGCTGGCCAAAGTCGCCGGCGCCAAGTACTCCTATCGTCAACTCGACAATTACACCAATCTGATTCAACGCACCATGCAGGGCGTGCCCGAAACGTCGACGGTCTCACGCGCGGGTGTACTACCGGAGCAGATCTATCTCGACTACTCGCAGCAGCGTCTGGCGCAGTACGGATACGATCCTTCCAAGCTTAAAGACATCCTCAACGCGCAGAACATCACGCTGCCGGCGGGCTCGCTCGAGGTCGGGCCGCAGGACCTGGTGATCAATCCTTCAGGCCTGTTCACCAGCGCGCCGCAGATCGGCGACGTCATCATCGGCGTCTCGTCTTCGAACAGCCCGGTTTACCTGCGCGATCTCGTCGACATCTCGCGCACCTATCAGAGCCCCCCGACGTTCCTCAATTACCTCACCTGGCTGGACAAGAATGGAACCTGGTATCGGAGCCGCGCCGTCTCGGTTGCCATCAACATGCGCTCCGGGCAGCAGATCGATCTCTTTGGTCAGCACGTGAAGGAGAAGCTGGCCGCTCTCGCGCCTTACCTGCCCGACGATCTGGTCATCGTGCCGACCTCCAGCCAGCCGGTGCAGGTGAAAGAGCAGATCGATCTCTTCATGGACGCGCTGTATGAAGCCATCGGCCTGGTCGTCATCGTCTCGCTTCTCGGCTTTTGGGAGTGGCGCTCGGCTGTGCTCATGGCGCTGTCGATCCCGATCACGCTGGCGATGACCTTCGGTATCATCTACGTCCTCGGCATCGACATTCAGCAGGTATCGGTGGCTTCGCTCATCATCGCGCTGGGCCTGCTGGTTGACGATCCCGTTGTAGCCGGCGATTCCATCAAGCGCATGCTGGCCGAGGGTCATCCGCGCATCATCGCGCCCTGGCTCGGGCCCACCAAGATCGAAGTTGCCATCCTGTACGCGACCATCACCAAC
>JASHXK010000500.1 GCA_030043575.1 Terriglobales bacterium | reverse complement strand
CCACAGAACGCTGAGGATCGCCGCGGTCACCGGCTCGATGCTGAAGAGCAGCGCCGCCTCGGTCGGGCCGAGGCGCGTCTGCGCGACCGCCTGCCCCCAGAACGCGATGATCGTCGAGAACAACGCGAGATAAAGCGCCGGGCCGAAGACGGTGAACCTGGGCAAAGTCTGCGGCAGGTTCTGGAAGCCGTAGGGCGCGGGCAGAAATGCTGTCACGATGAACGTGACCAAACCACCGACCAGCACCTGCGTTCCCGCCAGCAGCCAGGCATTGGTGCGGCGAGCGAACGCTCCCATCATGATGAGATGCACGGCGCAGAGGATGGCGCAGACAAGCGTCTCGAGATCGCCGCGATTCACCTGGCCGAATCCCCCGAGCGCGGCATAGCCACTGGAAGGCGAGCGCACCAGAAGATAAAGGCCAAAGGTCGCGATGACCACTCCGATAGCCGAACTCAGCTTGATGCGCTGGCCGATGGCGACGGCGATCAACGGCGTAAACAGCACATACAGCCCGGTGATGAAGCCGGACTTTGCCGTCGTGGTAAAGCGCATGCCGTCCGTCTGTGACCAGAAGATGACGGCGAGAATCAGGCCGAGCCAGAAGCCGTCGAGGACGCCGCGGCGTTCGATGGCGATGCGCTGAACGCGAATGATGGCAAACATCAGCGCGCCCGCGAGCATGAAGCGCAGGCTCATCAGCGCGCCGACAGAGATGCCGCCCTCGAGTGCGAAGCGCGTCATGGGAAAGCCCAGGCCCCAGATCGCAGCAACCGAAGCGATGATCACTACCGCCGAGGCGTGAGAGACGGGCGCGGGCTGGGCGGCAGAGCGGGCCATTCAGTCTTGGATGATCCTCCACAACCGCGACTGGCAGGAGTAACTACGGACCCTGCATATTCTGCTGGGCGCGGACAAACGCGTAGTTGGGGATGTGAACGCTGCCCTGGAACGGGCGATGGATTTCGCCGATCGCGACCAGGCCGAGAGCAATCAGTAAAGAAAGCGCGAATACCTGAAGGAAGTGCAAAACCAGGTTAGACGAGCCAAACATGCAGGCCGAAGCGATGGTCACCGAACCTCCGACAACCAGCACCCACCAGAGCACGGGTGGCAGGTGCGACAAGCTTTGCATCACGCGAGTGCGGCGGTGCTCGGTGAGCGAGGACAACTCGTTCAGGGCATGATCTTCAGCAGTGCTTTGGGTGGGGGTTGCCGTCTTGGCCGAGATCAAGACCTTCCACATCTCAGCGTTAACCGCCAGACTTGCATTAGGCAATTGGCCGGCGTACATGGCAGGCCAGTCCTGGTTGATGGCCACATCGGCGTAGCGGCGCGTCAGGTCCCTGAGCTGCGTACGCTGGGGTTCGGGCAGGCCATCCGCCAGCCAGTAGACGCTGACCAGATCGTTGGCCTCGAATTCCACGTTGGAGTTTGCTTCGGAGAAGGCTGTCCACACGGCGTACAGCATGAAACCGAGGATGACGGCGTAGGTTGTACCCAGAACGCTGAGCTGCCAGCCGATCTGGTCGTTATGGGCGAAGCGGCGATCGCGCGGCCACAGCCAATTCACCAGCGCCAGGAAAAACAGAGACCCGATGACGCCAGCAATGACGATGAAAACACTTTCCGTTGAAGTGAGCATGACCAATTAGGCTTCTCCGGAATTCAAGATTATAGAATGTTGCGCCGGATTGTTCCGTGAACTGGGGACATCTATATCAGCACGCCAACACTATTGGGAGGACGCAATCATGGAACGCAACAACATTGCGGGCAATTCGCCGTACGAGCCGATCGTGGGGTTTTCGCGCGCGGTGAAGGTGGGGCCGTTCGTCTCGATCGCCGGGACGGTAGCCACGGGGCCGGACGGGAAGATCGTTGGTCAGGGCGATGTCTATGCGCAGGCGGTGCAGATATTCAAGAACATCGGCAGCGCGCTGGAGAAGGCGGGCGCCACGTTTCGCGACGTGGTGCGGACGCGCATGTTCGTCACCGACATCAGCCAGTGGGAGAAAGTTGGCAAGGCGCACGGCGAGGTGTTCCGCGATATTCGTCCGGCCGCGACCATGGTCGAGGTGACGGGCTTCGTCTCGCCCGAGATGCTGGTGGAGATTGAGGTGGATGCGGTCGTGGCGGGTGAGATGAAGTGAATCAAACGCCGACGAGCCCGTTCGGCTAATGCACGTTTAGGGTAAATGCTGAAGCGACGCGATGTGAGCGGACAATGCGGGAATCGCGCCCACCGCGTTAACCAGCCGCTCATCCGCAGTGATCATTTGTGTGTCCAGGCGTACGGCCAGCGCAAGATACAAAGCGTCGTACGCGCTGCGACCTGTGGTTAGGGCGAGCGAGTGCGCGTCGCGCGCCAACGCGCGGCAAGAAACAGTTTCAACGGCAATGGTTTCGAAGTCGGACATCAACCGCTCGCCCTGCGTGGGCGAAAGATGGCCGGCGCGAACTTTCTTCCAAGTTATATTCGCCATCTCAGCGAACAGAAGATCCGGGGCGAAGTAGGTGTGGTCCTGGTCTAGCAGTCGGCGGGCTGCAGCGCTGTCGACCTCTGGGATAAACCACTTGATGACAACGCTGGCGTCAACGACGAAGACACTCACCGCTCTTCTCGTGCTTTACGAATAAGCTTGGTGCTGTCAGATTGCGCGGCGCCTTCCAATTCGCGCAGCCAGCGTCTGGAGAGTTTGCGCGTCTCCGCCAAGCTATGGACGCTCGCCCTCTGCAAGACGTCGTGGATTTCGCCTTGCAGCGATCTGCCGTGTGACTTGGCGGCCAGCCTCAGGCGAGACAGAACTTCGGGATCCAGATCGCGAACCAGAACATCGGGCATGGTCGTCTCCCACTTGGTATCAATATGATACCATCCGAGTCCCGGACGCTAACAAACAAAAACCAGCTACTGCGTGACTTCCAGCCCGATTCCCTGCCCGTCAAAAACTCTCTGACCGGCTGCGGGATAAGTGTGAACGACCATGCGCGTTCCGTGGGGAACGGTCTCGGGCGAGGTCGCTGGCGGTGCGTTGGATTGTGGAGTCGCGGGGGGATTCGGTTGCGCGCTGGCATTGGGTTGCGGGGTGGGCGTTGGCGCCGGCGCCGACTGGCTCTGGATGCCGCTGACGTGCAGGCCGGCGTTGACGATCGCATTCACGGCGGCGTCTTCGCTCTGGCCGACGAGGTCGGGCATGACGAAAGACGCGCGGTCTTCGCTGGCGGCGAGCAGCAGACTAATCTTCGGCTCCGAGACGTTCGTAGCGTTGGCCGGTGGGCTCTGGCCGACGATTTGATCGCTGGGCGCGCCGGGAATGGTTGCGGTCGCGATGCTGCCAAGTTCCAACCCACGCTTGCGGATGTTGATCTCGGCGGCGCGCTCGCTGTTGCCGACGAGATCGGGGATGACGACGCGCTGCGGTCCCATGCTCTCGGCGACGCGCACGCTCCATCCGCGGCGGACTTTGAGTCCGGGCTGCGGCCCCTGCGACATGATGCGGCCCGGCGGGACTTCGGAGCTGAAGTAGCGGTCGCCTTCGTCGAGGACGAGGCCGTGGTCGGCCAGCAGGCGCTCGGCTTGGGATTTCGAGAGGCCGACGACTTTGGGGATGGTAGTCTGACGGCCGTGGATGGCGAAGCGCATCGCTGTGAGCGCCGACGCGACGAAGACGACGAAGAGGACGAGGCCGCGAAAGAGTAATCGGAAGAAGCGTCGCATATCTTAAGTGTGTGGCGTCGTTGTCGTTCCCCGAGTCATGTGTCGTCGGCTGAAGCCGACTCGGACCAGAAGCAAGCTCCTGTCAGCACGGCTGAAGCCGTGCCCCTTCAAAACCGCATTCAATGTGACTCGCTGTCGCCGCCGCCTTCTGGCTCTGGCGTGTCGACCTTCTGCGCGACGGCGCTCTTTACTTCCGGCGGAGGCGCGGCGAAGTCCTCGGACTCGCGGCCCTTCAGCGCTACGCGCATGAAGTCCATCCAGATGGGCAGCGCGGCCATGGCGCCGGTTTCCTTGTTGCCCAGCGTCTTCTTCTCGTCATAGCCAACCCAGACGCCGCAGGTGATCGACGGCGAGAAGCCGACGAACCAGGCGTCGGTGAAATCGTTGGTCGTACCGGTCTTGCCGCCGAGCGGATGATTCAGCTTGCTGGCCTGGTAGCCGGTGCCGTGCAGCACCACTTCG
>JASHXK010000499.1 GCA_030043575.1 Terriglobales bacterium | reverse complement strand
ACAGACTGAAAACTTCCGCCAGAAGTTTTGCCAATTGCATCACCATCGGAGGGCACGTCAACACCATATTCGATCTGCCCATCGAAGCCGCCACAGTCGTTTCCTGCCATCGTCATTACCAGCATGACGTTATACACCCGGCGCAAATCATGTCCCAAGGGAATCGCGTGCAGAACACGCCAATTGATGAGAAATCCTCATATCACTCATGTGGCCGCGGAAAAGGCAGATGTGCGCAATCGCCTCCCTTGAAAATATCCCCTCAGCTAATGCTTGGGTTGAGGATGGGCGACTGCAAGATAACTCGATGTCCCAGGGCCTCCAGTCTCTTCACTAGGCGTTTGGTTGTGCGAAGAATGTGGGGCTGATCGCAGTAGTTTGATCCCAAGTCTTGGTAGGCAGTTCCGCGCTGGAGCATGTGATAGCCGATGGTGAGGATGGTGTGGGCAACGGCGAGGATGGCCCGCTTGCTTCCGCGTGTGGCGGCAAAACGACGGAACTGGGCCGCGAGATAGCTCTTCTTGGCTTTGGCCGCCGCCCAGGCCGCCTCGCATAAAGCTCGTCGTGCCCAGCGGTTCCCTTTGCGGGTCTTGCCGCTTTTGCGTTTTCCGGCACTCTCGTTATTTCCCGGACACACTCCTACCCAACTGGCCAGGTCGGCAGCAGAGGGGAAGACGGTCATATCGGTGCCGATCTCGACGAGCAGCGTCCAAGCCACGCGATGCTTGATGCCGGGTATGCTCATCCACGCAGACAGAGCTTTCTCGAAGGGCTGCATCTGCGATTTCAGCTTCCAGGCGTGCCAACTGACTCTCGATGTGGCTTAGCTCATGGAGCATTTCGCCGAGCAGAAAACGATGGTGCGGCAGCAGGCAGCCGTCTAGCGCCAGCCGCAGTGCGGGAATCTTTCTTCGCAGTTGTTTCTTCGCCAAGTTCGCCAGATGTTGCGAGTCGGTCTCACCGCTGGCAAGCGCATGCAACATCGCCGTGCCACTGACGCCCAACACATTGCTAGCCACGGAGCCCAGCTTGATATTGCATTGCTCCAGCAACTTCTGAATGCGGCAGGCAACACTAGACTGGTGCTCGACCAGCTTGACACGGTAGCGGGTCGCGGAGGACTCGCAGCTCGGTGGAAGGGACGAAACTGCCCTCCAACCGGCCATCCTGCAAGAGTTCTGCGATCCGCTCACCATCCTTAAGATCGGTCTTCTTGCCGCGAATGGCCCGGTAGTGTTCCGGGTTGATCAGCAGCAGGTGGAATCCGGCTCGTTCCAGCACATTCCACACGGGCACCCAGTAGATGCCGGTTGCTTCCATGGCCACCGCACTGACCTCGGCCTCGCGCAACCACTGGGCAAGTTCGCGCAAGTCCTGCGTCATGGTGCCGAACAGCCGCTTCTCTTTGTAGGTCTTTCCGCTCCCGTCTTCCCGGATCAGGCAGGAGGCGATGGTTTGCTTGTAAACATCGAGTCCGCAGCAGTTACGATGAACCTTCATGGCTGTTCTCCTCGGGCCACTGCCGAAGACGCCAGTTGTTTAAAGATTCTCCCTTTCGCGCTCTCCCGCAGGAGGCTACACTTGATTGTTCCTAGGGCGTCCTGCTCAACCTGTTCTTCCAGGCTCTGACTACCGCGCTATTGCGATGATTCCGAGCTTAGTCGGCAGCGGCGAACAGCATTGTGCGCCTAGTACACATTCATTTTCATGCTTGCTTGTGACGGCACGCCGTCATGCTGACCTGTTCTCGCCAACGATCAGGAAACCTTGTTCCCATCTCATGTCCGTGCAGTTACATAGGGGTCACCGCACGGTGGCAAAGTGCAATATCTGGTTGCCCGCTAATAGCTAATTGACAAGCTCGCTGAACACGATTCCAGTCCGCAGCAGCCCTCCGTCTGACTGCTGTAATGCATACGTCGCAAGATGAACGATTTGCTGAGTAGCTAGCTACGGCTCTTCAGTGCAGACCATCGACCGCGTACAACTCGCTGAGGGTGCGACCGTAGCTGTAAGCGTAGTACTTGCCATCGGGAGTAAACACCTTGCCGACATACCCGACGGTATACGTAGACACGCCGACGGGATCGGCGGGAGCGATTTTCTTGAACAGCTCGCGGCGGCCGCTCGCCAGGTCCACGCGAAAAATGTCCAACGCCACATGATTGGCATTGTCCTCAACCAGCACAGAGCGGCCATCGGGTGACACAGAAACAATTGCATCGTCGGGATGGAGACCAGGAACCGGACGCGGCTGTCCCTGGCCATCCACAGGGTAGAGGGCGACGAAAACCGAAGTGCCAAAAACAAGTTTGCCGTCCGGAGTGGCGAGAGAACCGCTCACCCCCTCGGGCGAGATGGCACGCGGGCTAGCGGCGCCAATTGCCTGTACGTAAATGCGCGCCTTGTGCCCCGGTTCGACGCCGGTGAAGAAAAAGCTTTTCCCATCCGGCAGGAACCCGGGGTCGTTATGGTCGATGGAGTCGTGGGTGACTTGTTGCGGTTCTCCCGGACCGAGAGGAATCAAGAAGAGTTGGCCACGGCCTTCACAGGTAGGGCAATCCGACCGCATAGCCAGCGCCCACTTCATGTCGGGTGAAAAATCGTAGGGATGACCGTTGCCGATGCGCACCGGGGGCGAACCATCGGTAGGGCGCACGTAGATATCGTAGCTGGCTTGGCTGCCCGTACCTTCCTCCTCCAGCAACACCTGTCGGCCGTCGGGCGAGATGCTGCCGAGCAGGGTCCAATCCACAATCGTCAGATCGCGCTCCTGAGTCTGTCCGGGACCAAGAGCCATCGAAACCGTGCGCCGAGTTTCATGATTCACCAGGACGCGTCCGTCACGAGCAATATCCTCAAGAACCAAACTGCCTGGAGCCGACGCTACCAGGCGCTGGTGACCGGAAAGATCGACGGCCTTCAACTGATCGGAGATTCCGACCTCGGCGCCGCTGAACCAGACCTCGTTTCCCGAGGGAGACCACGCCAGACCGGTGATGGCAGCTTGCGGGCCGCTGAGACTGCGCTTGTGGCCGCCGGAATCCACCACGCAAATGGTGCCGCTGCTGTCGCCAAGGTCGGGATGGTCCGCAAAAGCCACCAAGTCCCCCGTGGGCGAGACACGTACATCGCTAACGTAGCCTGCAGTCTCATATAGCACCTTGCCAATGGGATACTCCAAACGATAGTGCTGGCCTACCAACTGAGCGACCGCAATCTGGCTATCCGGGCCCCAGTCGGCGTCCTGCACATCGCTCAGGATGGGGCGCGGCGCGGCGCCGGTTAAGGGCGCGCGGGCCAGTACGCCTACCCTTGCATAGGCAAAGATCTGCCGTAGCTGCTGGATCACGAGCATTTCGCCGGTCGGCGAAATTGCCGATATGTCAGTCTGCTTCAACCCCACACTCGACGGAGCCAGGCTGTCAGGCGTGAGCAGAAACAGGTCACCGGACAAGCCGGAAGCCATGGAACTGTAGACGACGGAATGCTGGTCGGGCCCGAAGCGGGCTGAGGTCACCAGTCCACGCACAAAGGTTAGCTGATGATACTGCGGTGGTTGGGGAGGCCGGATGCTCCAGCGGTGGACAAGCAAGCCCGTCGCTAGCAACACTAACACTGCGACTGCCGCAGCTGTAACCAGCCATCTCTTGCGACTCTTCGCAGTGGCGACCGCTGGCAGTGCAGCGGAAGAAATCGAGGAGAGCGACTCCAGATCGAATTCCACGTCGCGCGCCGATTGGAAACGCGCCGCCGGATCCTTCTCCAGGCAGTGGCGCACGATGCGATCCAGCAGCGGTGAAATGCTTCGGCCCGTTGTCGTCAGCTCCGGAGGTTCCTCGCGCAGGATCGCTCCGATCGTGTCCGCTGTGGTCTTACCGTGAAAGGCACGGCGGCCGCTCAACATCTCGTAGAGCACGACGCCGAAGCTGAACAAATCGCTGCGCGCATCGACGGGCAAGCCCCGCACCTGCTCGGGCGACATGTAACCCATGGTGCCCAGCAGTACGCCGCGGCCGGTCTCCGATTCCATCGTCGGCTGCGCGGCAAGGCTGGACATACTGGCAGCTTCGGGCTGCGTCAGCTTGGCCAGCCCGAAATCGAGAATCTTTACGTGTCCGTCGCGAGTTACGAAAATGTTTTCCGGCTTGAGATCGCGATGGTAGATGCCGTGTTCGTGCGCCGCTGCCAGACCGCGCGCGATCTGCAGGGCATAGTCGATGGCTTTCCTGATTGGCAAGGGGCCGCCGCGCAGCTTATCGCGCAGCGTCTCGCCGTCCAGTAACTCGGAAACAATGTAGGGAGATCCATCCTGGCCGCCAATATCGAAGACGGCCAGGATGTTGGGATGATTGAGAGCGGCGGCGGCACGCGCTTCCTGCCCGAAGCGGCGCAGGCGCTCCGAATCGTCGGTGTAGCCTGCCGGCAATACCTTGATGGCAACTTCGCGGCCCAGGCGGGGATCGCGCGCGCGATAGACCTCACCCATGCCACCTGCCCCGAGTGCTCCAACCACCTCATACGGCCCAAGCTTCGTGCCTGCAGCCAAAGCCATGGCGGGGATTATCTCACCAATTGTCAGTTGGGCGAAGTGCTGTACTGCGAGTTCAAGGAGACAAATCGGCCCTCAAGGGCCGACTTGCAAATCCGGCGCCATTTATGGCGAGATGGTCGGCAATTCGAAAGTAGCCCGCTATCGTAGTTGGCGTAATATCCCCTCTACACAAACAACCCGACGGGTGGTTGTATCCTTTTGGCTCATGGCAACTCGAATCGTAGGGTTTCGCGGTGAATTCCTGTGGGAGCTTGAAATTGCTGAGCGGCAAATGGTCGCCATTGCCGAACGCATTCCGGCGCAACAGTACGAATGGCGTCCGGCTGTGCAATCGCGTTCGTTTAGCGAGGTGCTTGTCCATGTTGCGACCGGAAATTTCATGCTTCTTGACGTGATTGGCGTAGCTGCACCAGCGGATTTGTATGCTGAACTTCCGGTTGACGGTGAGGCACGATTCCTCGACCTGATCCGCAGAAACGACGAATTGGTTGCCAGTATTCGTGAAAAGCACGTGGTGGTTGGCCTGTTGAAGCGATCCTTGCAGGCGGTGTCACAATCCTTAGCAAGAGCAGGCGCCGATGAACTAGATCGCCGCCTGAGTTTCTTTGGTGAAGAAACGAGCGTGCGACGAGTCTACATGCGCTTATTGGCCCATGCCGACGAACATATGGGGCAGATGATTGCTTACCTCAGGTTCAACGGTATCCCCGCACCGTGGCCAGACTGGCGGCCTGATCGGCGCACATGAGGCTGGCCACTTGAGTGGGTTGCTGGCGACAAATCCTCGTAACACAGGCAACCGGACTGGCGTAGGATTTCGAGAAAGAACCCGCACGAAGTTGTGCATGTGTGTGAGTGAGTCTCCGTGCGGGCTCGCTTACGCTTGGGGGCGATTATTAGGTAGCCTTGTCACAGCGGTCTGTGATGCTCGTCACATGCCTATGTGACGGTCCAATGGCAACATCGGTGAATGTCCCCAGAGCCGAGCAACTCGGTCAGGATGGTCATCCAGTGTGTCTATCTGCACGACTCTAGCCTCGCACACTACATTCTCGCGTTCTATCCAGGACCAAAGAATCTGCCCTGCCACTCGGAGAGATTCTTCTCTTCGGAGAAGCTTATACAGCGACTCAAGGCGGCAATACCAGGATTCGACGAAACGCTTATAGCTCAGCCTCGGGGCACCAGTGAAATCATATTTGCCCAAACTATGGAATTAAGCGATGCTCACCGAGAGGCGTTGGCCTCGACTGGTCAATAGCGGCTTAGTGACAATTTGGCGATAATGTATGGTCCGCCGCCTGACTGCAAGAGCGTTGAGGTTTGTCGAAGAAACAGTCTGCGTAAATGTATCCGGCCTCTTAGTGGAGAATCGTTCTCCGGGCACTCGATGATGATCCGCGCGTGTGGTCCTGATAAATCCCTCGGTCACAAAGGACGCATTATCGCCACCAGGTTTTCCGACACGCCGTTGGACTGTTCTCTCGTCTCCTTCTCTGCTCAGCAGACCTTGGTGGAGTTTTTCCCACTAACCTCGTAGCCGTAGGCGGTGGAAAAGTGGGAAGCACGAAGCGCTTTCCAAGCGCAGCGCCTTTTCCACGGCCTCTTACGCCGCGGCTATCTGCAGCGGCTGATGTTGGTATTCCTTGCTGCTGGACAGCACCGCCCAGGCGATACGCGCCAGTTTGTTGGCAATCGCGACCACGACTTTATGGTGTGGTGCGGGCTGGGCCAGACGGTGCACCCACTGCCCCAAGCCTCCGGTGTTGTATTTGACGCGGAGCAGCACCGCACGGGCGCCGTGGATCAGCATCCGTCGCAGATAAACGTTGCCCCGCTTGTTGATGCCCAGCAGCTTCTGCTTGCCTCCGGTGGAGTACTGCCGGGGTACGACCCCGACCCAGGCGGCGAAGTCGCGTCCCCGGCGAAAGGCTGCCCCGTTGCCGATGGCAGCCACAGTGGCGCTGGAAACCAGCGGACCGAAGCCGGGAATCTGCCGCAGACGCCGGCAGAGGGCATTCTCATTGCCGATGCGTTCGATCTCCTCGGTGATGGTTTCGACATCGATATCCAGCTGCTTCCACTCCTGCCAGAGATGCTGCAGCAGCCAGCGCAGGCGCGGACTCAGGTTGTGCTCGGCGTCTTCCAGGACCAAGGGCAGGTTCTTACGGAGGTGGGTCGGTCTGGCGGCGAAGGTAATACCGCGTTCCAGCAGAAATCCGCGGATCTCGTTAATCAGCGCGGTACGACGCTGCACCAGGCGATCGCGGACGCGGTGCATGGCCTGAATGTCAAGTTGCTCCTCGGTTTTGATCTGAGCAAGACGCATGTTCTCCTTGGTCACAGCGTCGGCGATGGCTTCGGCATCGAGGAAGTCGTTCTTGTTCGACTTGCGGTAGGGCTTGAGGAACTGGGCAGGAATGAGCCGCACCTGGTGCCCTTGCTCGCGCAACGCGGTGGCCACGAAATGCGCTCCCGCGCAGGCCTCAAGGCCGATCAGCGAGGAAGTCAGTTTGCCGGTATAGGCGAGTAGCTGGGAACGCGAGAACTTTT
>JASHXK010000498.1 GCA_030043575.1 Terriglobales bacterium | reverse complement strand
GCCACTACTCGATCGACTGCAGCTCCTTGCCGGGTTTGAAGCGCACGGCCTTGCCGGGCGGAATGCTGACTTCAGCGCCGGTGCGCGGGTTGCGGCCAATGCCCGTCTTGCGCGGCCGCACCGTGAAGACGCCGAAGCCGCGCAGTTCAATGCGATCACCTTTAGCCAGCGACTTCTTCATACTCTCGAACACGGTTTCAACCGCCATCTCCGCCTTGGTTTTGGTGACGCCGGTCTTGGTAACAACTTCGTTAATCAGGTCGAGTTTGATCACGAGTGGCTCCGCAGATTGACGCTCACGGGGCACAATAGCCCCACCACAGATACTGCTGCGATTCTAGCTGACTTCCCGGGACAGCGATAAGTTACTTTCAGCCGACCACTTCCGAACCGATGGGCGAATCCTAGTGAAGCCGGCGGGCATTGTCAACCAGTCCGCAAAACGCACAGGATTGTATCGATGTACGACTTGACCGGCAGTCCGAAGCTTCTGCGGTTCGGGGTTTGCGTAAAGCGGCGCTTGCGCCGAAGTTTGTGAAGGAAGCCTTCAGCCGTCGGCTCCCCAGCCATTGGCTAAGAAGGTGTTGGTCGGGGTTTCACGAGGACTGAGATACTCTGGACCGCCAAGGTTTCGCCGATAGCTGACAGCCGATAACCGACGGCCCAATCTACTTCCGCCCCCCGGCTTCGCTTTCCTTGAACATGTACTTGATGCTGGGCTTGTAGATTAGCAGGTTCGACGCCCCGACCCGATTCACCTTCAGGCAGTACTTGTCGTACCACTCGATGACGCCATGAACCTCTTCGCCGTCCTGCAGCACCAGGACCATCGGCGTCTTGGTCTGCATCTGCTTCTGGTAATAGAAATTCTCGGCATGGGTCTGTTCCGGCGGAGGAGTTTTCTTGCCGTTGGAGCGATCGGGCCGCTCGCTGCGTTCCGGACGGTGATTCTCCTGGCGAGGATGATCGTTGCGATTGAGTGCGGGGCGAATCAGCTTGCGGTTGGCGAAGGCTTCCGGATCAACAGCACGCCCTACTGCGGTAGCATCCATGGAATCTTTCATGGGTATGGCTCCTGCGGTCTGCACACCAGCCTTTCGGCGACCATGAACTCGGTTCCAACTGACACGGTTGTGCGGAAGCTCTGGTGTGTGTCGACCCGAGGTTTTCGTCAGGTGTGAACTTAGCGATACCCTAACACAGGAGAAACGCCAAGACAATCCATAAGCCGTGCTACTTTCGTATCAGCGCTCCAGTGAAGTGGCAAAGGTGTCCAGCGCCAGCGAGCGCAGCAGATTCCGGCGCATGCCGCTTTCCAATTCTCCCAGCCGCTGCACGGCCGACACGATCCAGGAAAAGTCGACGCCTTCGGCCATGTGCGCCAGCTCTGGCTGGATATCCTGATTGCGGACCAGTTCCGCGGTACCCGACTTGTGAAATAGCATGTCCTCCAAAAGCGAATACAACGTGCGGATCAATTGCTCCGTCTTGGCTTTGCCGTCGGCGCCGGAGCGGTACGTATCGGTCACGCGAAACAGATCGCTGTGATCGCCGGCCCGCAGCGCCGGAACCAGCATCGTTAGCGCGTCCTGCCGAGCGGCCAGGTATGCGGCCAGATCGAAGTTGCGCGCCCGTCCCAGGCCGCCGCCGCAGACGCGTGCCACCAGAGCACGCTCGCGGGGCTTCCATTCAGGGCGGTGTTTGGCCAGATACTGCTCGACCTCCGATGACGAAAGCGGCGCCAGCCGCAAATGCATGCAGCGCGAGCGGATGGTCGGCAGCAGCGCGCTGGGATTGTCGGTGAGCAGGAAGATCGTGGCAAACTCCGGCGGCTCCTCCAGCACCTTCAGCAACGAATTCGCCGCTTCTTTCATGAAATCGGCATCGCTGAAGATGTAGACGCGCTCGCGGCCTTCGACCGGCTTGTAGTAGATTTCGTGAATGACATGGCGCACCTGATCGACCTTCACCAGCATCTGCGGCGGATCGGGAGGAATGATCAGTACGTCAGGATGCGTCTGCACCAGGATTCGCGTCTCGCGCTTGTCGGCTTCGCGCAGATTCTCGCGCGCCTCGACCGCTTCCGCGAAACGTTCTTCCAGCGCGTCCGCTTCCGCAATGCGAGTGCAGTTCGCACAACGCCCGCAGAAGTCTGGCAAACCATCGGTAGTCGGCCGCTCCAGACAGTTCATCGTCTTGGCGACCATCTGGGCCAGCGTGAACTTGCCGGCGCCCTGTGGTCCCGAGAGGATCACCGCATGAGGAAAGTGGTCGCGCGCCAGCATCTCGCGCAGCGTGCGCACCGTCTCGGCATTGCCATGAAAATCAGAGAAAGGCATTGATGAATCCTGGCGTCTTAGGCCTTTGTAAAAGCGTCGGAAACAACGCGTCTTTGAAGGGGCGCACCTTCAGGTGCGCCGATACCGGGCCTTACCGCTTGCGGCTTTAGCCACTGAGGGACCTCGTCTTTCAAACTTCCCGGAAAGGCCGAACAATAGGGATACTCAATCGCCCTTTCCACCAAACCCTTCCCAACCGGATTGCGATAAACATACTCAACGTGAATCCGATAGTCCTCGAGGTCTCGGATCCGATGATCCGAAAAACCGGGCTGCCAGATTTCCATCGAAGACTCCAATTCCTTCTTGACACGAAACGAGAATCCCCCTTTGATAAATTGCACAGCACGTTCCAGCGTGACCAACGGGGTTATCAGGACATGGAAGTGTTCTGGCATTAGCACGTATTCGTGGAGCAGGTAAGCGCGACTGCGATAGGAATGCAAGGTTTGTAGAAAAAGATCGGCCCACTCGGATTTTCGGAACAACATTCTGCGCTGCCAGGTCTGAGAGGTGACAAAATAAGTCAGGTTCGGATCGTTTTGTTGCCTGCGCGGTCTCAAGTGCGTCATCTCCGGGGCTAAAGCCCTTTCCAACTGCCAAACTTGACGGCGCACCTAAAGGTGCGCCCCTTCAAATGCCAATCTCTCCTTTACCACTCTCACAATCTCCTCATGCACAACCTCGATCGGCGGCCGCGCGTCGATCACCACCACACGTTGCGGCTCGCGCCGCGCAATCTGGAGAAAGGCGTCGTGTACGCGGGTGAAGAACGCCTGGCTTTCTTTCTCAAAGCGGTTCTCGTCCTGCGCCGCGTCTTTGTTCCGCCGCCTGGCACGGCGCACGCTGGAAGCCACATCGGAATCCATAAGGATGGTCAGATCGGGCCACAGGCCGCCGCACACGAGCTCATGCAATCGCAGGACGGTATCGCTTCCCAGCTCGCGCCCACCTCCCTGATAGGCTTCGGTGGAGTCGGTGAAGCGATCGCACACTACCCACATGCCGGATTCGAGAGCAGGCTTGATGACTTCAGCGATGAGTTCCGCGCGCGAGGCAAACATCAGCGCCATTTCCGCGTGTGCATCCAGGCCTTCAGTACGCGAGCTCAGCAATACTTCGCGAATTCGTTCGCCGATTGCCGTCCCACCGGGCTCGCGTGTGGTCACCACGTCGATTCCCCGTTCGCGCAGGACGATGGCGAGCTTCTCCAGCTGCGTACTCTTGCCGCAGCCGTCGAGACCTTCGAAGGTGATGAACCTGCCGCGGGCTTTCTGCACCGGGTCATCATATCAATCCACTCGTCATCACGGTTTTTCCAAGCGCTTTGTGTCAGGGCACGACTTCACCGGCTGCTGAAAAACTCCGTGTCGTGCGCCCTTTTTGAATTTGTCCTGAGCGGAGCGTCCGCGCCTTTGTTTTCCGCCGCCTCCTTTGCGGCGGGCGGACGCGCAGTCGAAGGACCTGCTTTTCACAGGGGGCGTTACTACCTTCGACTTTCCGCTACGGCGCCTTTCGCCTTCTTCACGGGATCGGCCTCCCTGCACTCGTCTTTAGCGCTCGCCGGCGGCTTCTTAGGAACCTCGGCCTCGGCTGGCTCAGGCGCAGGTCTCGGCGGCAGGGCCGCGTCCGCGTGTTTCAAGTTGCGTTCTGCTCCTTGCAGCGCCGCCAGAATCAGCCGCGCCCGCGTCGGATCGAGCCGCAGGTGCGACACTCCATGAATCAGCTGCATGTAGCCGATCTGGATCGCCGAAGCGTCATCCAGGAACGGCACCTGAAACGTGGCGAAGGGATAGTCGCCCGGCCGTGGGTGTGGGTTTTCCTCCATGAACATGGTCGTCATGGGCATGAGTTGAAACTGCCCGGTGTGGTAATAGCAGAACGGCTGATCGCGCAGGGCCGGCGAGCCACAACGCTTCCCGCCGGTTCGAATGTATCCGCAAATCGGAACACTCATGATGGCACCTCAGAAAAAAATTTCGAGTATTGAATCCAAAGACTTTATATCAAAGTATTGATTCCAGACCACTTACGCTATGTGTTAAGCCAAGCTTTTTCAATGACTTAATAATTTCTTTCAAAAGTATTGATTCTAAACCACTTAAATAAGTATTTAAGCCTAGCCTTTTCAATGACTTAATGACATCTCGCAAAAGTATTGATTCCAAACCGCTTGCATCGCCGAATAAGCCTTCCTTTTTCAACAACTTACAATCTTCTCGCAAAGTATTGAAAACAAAACGCGCCTGCGTAACTGGCTGTTTCGCAACAGCTTTGCACCGCCTCGACCTGCGCTTACGAAGACACGTCATAACCAGCCCCTTCCTAAACACAAAAGGGCGGAAGCCTCGGCAACAAGCCGCGCCCCGCCCTAACAGTGCTATCTTATAAACCCACTAAACGGGAGTCATCCCACAAGGGTCGTAGCCCACAACTTTTCGCGACGAGAAATCGGCAACGCTAGGGCACGCCCAGCACCCTCGCTACAACTCGTCAAGTAGGTGAGCACTAAAGCCCGCCTTTCGGCACTGGCCGCATAACCCTGAATCGACGGTCAGCACCACAGGACGGCTCGCCCGATTGCGGTTTGCCAGTTCGAACAGACTTGCGTCTACAGGTCCGAAGCGGGTAACTATCTCAATATTCATTGAAACCAGCGGCACCATTTCCTCACGCAAGTCCATGCCGCGGTACTCCTCGTAAACGCGATTCCACAGTCTCGCACGACCGCGTTCATGCGTTGCCCTAATCCAGTAGTTTAGTTCGGCGACCACGGCAGCACTGGTCGTTCTCCGTTTAAAGGACGCGATCATCTCGGAGCATTGGGCGTAGGAAGCACGGTTCTTCAACCAACGCAAGTCGTTTCGGAGCTGTTCGAGGCCAAACTCGAACACCGCATGATGTAAAACCAGTTCGCGGAGCGGCCCGGAGTCCAATATCAGCAACTCCCTCCGTTTGTCGTCCCGAATAGGAGACATGGCAAGTCTTAGATGACAGTGGTGTTTAAGGGGGCCGCAGGAATGTCAAAAGCGGTACATAGACGACGCCGGTGTTCTTTGAGCTGAACCAAGAGGGCATCAGAAACCCTCAAGAAATCCTTCGAGGATTGAATGAACGGCTCCCGCTGGCTGGACAGCTCGGGCCCATGAAACAACTGGCGGAACGTATCCCCGTTCTCGGACCAAAATCTGTAAAGCACGTAGTGTTGCTGAAGATTCCCCACGTTGTTGATCAGATATTCCACTACAAACTTCGTCACGACTACGGCATTCATCATACTGGCCGCAAGGTCGCTGCCGTTTGGCGTTGCAATATATTCGTTGTATGCCCGGCTGACCTCCTCAGAAAATGGCCTCCAATTTAACAAGAGATCAAAGAGGCGATTGGTGGCAGCTTCCAATTCTGCCAAGACGAGGTCATGCTGGCGGAAACCCTCCGCGAATCCCTCATTTTCAGGATCTTCTAAGAAATCCTCCAGATTGGGTTGCTGTGCCGGGTCGACGTATTGTGGGACTGGCTTCAAGTACTCGAAGCTCCTCGAATACACGCGCCAACTCAAGTTTCCCGACCTCAGCAGAAAACCCTCCTGCCGAACGCTGTCCATGACCGGATTCAGCACAGAATGAATCCACGCCTCCACACGCCTCGAATGAAGAGGGGGCACTGTCGCATTGGCTGCCATGGCGATAGATTACCCCATCTCCCTGACGTTTTTGGTGTTTTCTTAAGAGATTCGCCTTTGGAACCCGGGACAGCTCGTTTCCACTCACCGCGAGCTGATCGAATACCGCACCACCACTCCGTCCACGTACGTCACCTCCACGCGATAGTCGTTGGGAAGGTA
>JASHXK010000497.1 GCA_030043575.1 Terriglobales bacterium | reverse complement strand
TACACCAGTTTCTTCATCAGTTACTTAAGACCGATTCATCGATCGTTCGGTGATGACGCCGGGGAGCATGACATCGCATATCCCCTGAGTTTTTCTGTTGGTTTGCAGGCAGAGCAATTTCCGTCATTCACCGGAACTGCCCAGAGTGGGACGCTGATTCGTCCCGTCTTTCGCCTCTCAGTTTTCTAGGCCCAGGGGAGTTCATGAAGATTTGTCTGGTGACGGCATTTCCTCCCAGCAGGCGAGGACTGAACGAATACGGCTTCCATATCGCGCGCGAGCTACAGCGCGATCCTCTGCTCAGCCTCACCATCCTTGCGGATGAGCTCGAACAGCCGGCTGAGGAGTTGCCTGACTATGACGTGGTGCGCTGCTGGCGATTCGACTCGATCTTGAATCCGGCGCGATTGTTGAAGACGATTTACGACATTCGCCCCAACGTCGTCTGGTTCAACCTTCTTTTTTCGACCTTCGGAAGCAAGCCCATGGCCGCATTCTCGGGCTTGACGCAACCGGCCCTTTCGCGGCTCAGCGGCCACTACACGCACGTGACACTGCATCACCTGATCGACAACATCAACCTCGCGGACTCGGGCGTGCGCTTTCCACGCCTGTATCGGGCTGCCGGATCGGCGGCAACGCGCGTGTTGTTGATGGCGAACTCGATATCGGTCTTGTTGCCGGTCTATCGGCGCACCCTGATCGATAAATATCGTGGTGAGAACGTGCACTTCCGCGCGCACGGCATTCTCGGAGGACGCCCCGAGCCGCCCGATTTCAGCCTGCGCGGCAATCCCGAGCATCGCATTCTCGCCTTCGGAAAGTGGGGCACCTATAAGCGGCTGGAGCTGTTGATCGAAGCCTTCGAGCAACTGTCGAATCACACGCCAAGTGTTCGCTTGGTCATCGCGGGAGGCAATCATCCGCAGACACCCGGCTACATCGAGTCTGTCGCGGAGAGCATGAAAGACAACCCGCGGGTCGAATTTACCGGATATGTAGCGGAAGAAGATATTCCGAGACTGTTCCAATCGGCCAGTGTCCTGGTCCTGCCCTACTCTTCGGCTACCGGGGCGAGCGGGGTAGCCCACCTTGCGTGCGAATTCGGCGTCCCAATCATATCCGCGGGCATCGACGACTTTCGCGAGATGGCCTACGACGAGGGATTGGCAGTTGATTTCTACGAAACCGGAAACGCCGCCAGTCTGGCGAGGCAGATGCAAAGCCTCTTGCACGACGAAGAGCGCCAGCGGGAAATGGGGGAACAGAACTTCTCCGCCGCATTGCGCATGACCATGCCTCAAATCATCCGGCAGTATTTGCGTTCGTTTGATCTTCAGCAACGCGCCAGTGCTCTGCAGCCGATATCGCGCTTCCGGCGGATTCCGTCTTGGGTCCCATCGCGCTCCGCCATCTTTCGCGCCGCAGCACCCAGGTGGCAGTCATGGATGTGAGAGCGATTGTGTTGATCGGCGGCGCCAAAGGCGACGCCGCCCGCGCGCAGGAAAGCATCGGCGGGATGGCGCTCGCTTATCTGGATGTTCTGGGACTGCCGGTTGTGGAGCGCGTGCAGCGACGGCTGCAAAGCTTTGGCGTCTCCTGCATAACCTTCATCAGTGATGCGCCGTGTGACGGCGGTCCATTTGCCCACGCGATCGACTTCGCCCCCTCGATGCCGCATCTTCATGCTGAAGCAGAGCAGCTCTGGCAAGTAGCGGAGGAGACATTCATAAAATACGCGGAGGATGGTGCGGACCTGGTCGTCGCCCTTCGCATCGGGCCATATGTTGAGGCCGACTACGAAGCCCTGGTCCAGCATCACCTCGATCACCACTGCGCTGTGACCATGGCAGTCGACGGCGAAAGCCAGCCGCTCGATCTGTTCGTTTTGAGCGCTTCGGCGCGCGCCGATGCCGCAGCGCTGTTCAGGAACCGCATGGAGCGGATGCGCCGTGAATGCGCCCCGTTTTATGTCAAGGGGTATCTCAACCGGCTGGAAACCAGTGCCGATCTGCGGCGAATGGCTGTGGATGGGCTGCTGGCGAAGAATGCCGTCCGTCCTGAAGGCGCCGAGATCAAACCCGGAATATGGAGCGGAGCCGGTGCGCGAATTCACCGCAAAGCGCGGGTGATTGCTCCAGCCTTCATTGGTGCGCATGCCAAAGTCCGTGCCTCAGCCCTCATCACCCGCGGTAGCGTGATCGAACATCACGCCGACGTCGATTGCGGCACGGTGGTGGAGAACTCCAGCGTCCTGCCGTTCACCCGAATCGGTGCTGGACTGGACGTGATGCACTCGGTGGTCGGATTCCACCGGCTAGCCCACCTGCGGCAAAGCGTGGAGGTGGAGATCGCCGACGAAAAGCTCGTCGGCATGGTGCCTCTGACTCCACTTTCTCGGCTGGCAGGCAGCACGGCGGCGCTTTTTGCCTTCCTACCAATACAGATTTATCGCAGCCTCGTTGCGTCGTCCCAACGCACGAGCGCGGCGAAATGTCCGGAATCTCCAGAACCCATACAAGCCGTTCTGGAAGCACCGGTCGTGGAGGTCCCGGCGACCGGCGCAGAGGCTTCCGAGTTCCCCTCCCACTTAGCAGTCGCGAGGAGATATGGAGACGAGTAGTCGGCCCGTAGTTGTGAAACGAATGCCGGAAAGGATGAACCTCAAACAGGCCCGCAAGTTTCTGAAGGAAGTGGAGCCCTTTTTGATTTCGGACCGGCCCCAGGTGGTTTTCGATATGTCGCAGGTTCGGCACATCGATGCTGCCGGCATCGACGTGCTTTTGCGCTGCATGCGCGAAGCGATGAAGCATGACGGCGATCTCAAGCTGGCGTCGCCGTCGCCGCAAGCCGCCGTCGTGCTGGAGCTGACGCGCGCCGGGCGCCTGTTTGAAATCTACGAAACCTCGACCGCTGCGGTGAAAAGCTTCAGCTGCTTCCTGCCCAACGCCATCAAGCAGATGTACGAACAGCCGCTCGATAGCCTGCTGCAGATGCCGGCGCCAGAAGTGCCGTCAGACGTCGAACAGCACGGAGGCGCCGGACTGGCGGCATGAGCGCGCATCCCGAGCTGATTGCGGTGGACCCTCCCGCGACGGAGCCTGTGCCAAATCCGTCGCAGGGCGGCTGGCGCGCATTTGTGGACCGTTGGTGCCCGCAGTATGCGTCGCATGCCAAGATCCTGAACGGCAGTCTCATTCTGCTCATCGGATCTCTGTTTGTCAGCCTGGCGAACTTCGGCTACAACATCGGCGTCGCGCGCCTGCTGGGCCCATCCGACTTCAGCCATGCCGCTGCTGCGGTGACCATCCTGATGCTGATCTCCGCCATCACGCTGGCGTTTCAGCTGGTCTGCACCAAGCTGGTGGCGAAAGCCGACACGATAGAAGCCAAGGCCGCCGTATTCCAGCATTTGATGAAGCGCGCGTGGGCCATAGGATTCGGCCTGGGCGCCTTCATGCTGTTGAGTAGCTCTGTCCTGACGTCCTATCTGCGCTTATCCAGCCCCTGGATCATTATCCTGCTCAGCGTCGGCCTCACGATTTATGTCCCGCTGGGCGTGAAGCGCGGAGGTTTGCAAGGCACCTGCCGCTTCCGCGGACTCGCCTGGAACATGGCCGCAGAAGCCATCATCAAGTTCATCGGCGCGATTGTCCTCATCGAGTTAGGATTCGGCGTGCTGGGAGCAGTTGCGGCTATATCCGCTTCCGTGATTCTTGCTTTCCTTCTGCCCGATAAGGCTCGCGAGCTTCGCGGTCGCGCCCGGGCTCGGGAGTCAGCTCCGGTTGGCGAAGCCCGGCAGGCGATTGTCTTCTTCGTTGGGCAAGTCATCATCAGCAACATCGACATTTTGATGGTGAAACATTTCTTCCGGCCGGATCTCGCCGGCCTTTACGCAGCAATCGCTCTGGTGGGACGTCTGCTTTACTTCGGCGCCTGGTCGGTGGTCAGCGCGATGTTTCCCGTGTCTGCGGAAGGCCAGACAGAACGCGCTTCCGGCTCCTTGCTGGCCATTCCACTGCTGCTGGTCACCAGCATGTCGATCGTGTTCGTTCTGGTATTGGCGGCATTTCCGACGCTGGTTTTCCAATCGTTATTTGGCTCTCATTTTCCAGCAGGTGTGGGCGATTTGAATTGGTTGCTCAGCATGAATGCCGCGGCGACCGGTGTGTATGCCATCGCAGTCGTCCTCATTACCTACGAGATGTCACGACGCATTGCCAACACGGGCTGGCTGCAGTTGGTGGTAAGCGGACTGATCGTTCTCGGAATCACATGGTTCCATTCGACGCTGTTGGAGGTGATTGTTGTCCAGCAGGTATTAAGAGTTGTGTTGTTAGTTGCGGTCGCTTCGCCCTTCGTCAAGATGTGGGTGACCGCCGGCGGGAGGCTCCATGAAGAGGCTACGGCGCGTTACTGAAGCGGAAGTTATAGCAGAGTTCCTGAAGAATGAGTTCTATCAGGAAGAGTTCCACCAGGATCGCGAGCAATTTGAGCAGCTCGTCCTGGGAGCTCAGATTACGGATGAAGCCGGAAATGTGTTGCGCCGGGCCCTTTTATTTCGCCGCCGCGGACACATGTGGCGGGAGTTGCCGGAGGACACGCAATGGTGGGAAGTGCAGATTGAGCCGCAGGATCTGGAGCGCGTTCGAGTTTTTCCGCGGGCCCAGTGGCGCCGCGTGGCCAACGGCAGTTTCCTGCTGAAAGACATTGTCCGGCGCATCAGGACGCGGCCATTTCGCGGCAGGACGCGCGACTTCATCGCCAAAGTTCAGGCGTTGAGTTATCACCTGCGAACTCGCGAGGACGCCAGCGCGGTGCTGCTGATCGGCATCGACGACGGGAAGCCGGTGACGATTCTCGAAGGCAATCATCGGCTGACGGCAGCTCTGTTGGCTTCACC
>JASHXK010000496.1 GCA_030043575.1 Terriglobales bacterium | reverse complement strand
AGGGCAGTCCGCCGATCCAGAAGCCGGTTGCGGTCACATGCAGCAGAGTGAGGCTGATCAGCAGCGCGCGGTCCTCAATGCGCGAGGCGGCGTGATCGGTCATGACCGAGGCGCCAAATACGGTGATGACCAACAGGCTGAGCAACCAGATGGTGTGCCTGCGCTGAGTGACGAGTGCTGCGATGACCAGCGAGGCCACCAACATGATGGTGCTGGCGATGAAAAAATTTGCGCCCGTGACTTCGCGGAAGCCGATCTCGGCCGAAGCCATCAGGGCGGTGGAATTCACATAAAGGTAGAGGAGTTGAACGATGACAAGGCCAATCGCGGCAGCGCGAAACAGCTGCAGCGACCGCGTACGGACGCGCCCCAGCGCGTCGCCGGCGGCCATCGCATTGGGCCGCGCGATCCAGAAGGTGAAGACCAGCCCGCCCAGCAGCAGAGACTGCGCCACCAGAGTCGCCGCACTCAGGATGACGGCGAGATAGCCAAAGATGTCGACGAGCTTCAGCATCGAAAAAACTAGTTGACCGTAAACTCAACCACGCCGTTGCTCATGTGGCCATCGGAGGCCAGCACGCGCCACTGCAACTTGTAGGCGCCCGGCTTCAGACCGCTGACGCTCGACTCCAGAACGTCAGGCGCCGACTGTTTCGGTGAATCAACGGGAATCGTGGAACCATCCGGCGCAATCAGCTGGAGATGCGAGCGCTTGCCGTCAATGCGAACGTTGAAGCGCAGCCAGATGGGGACATTTGGACCCTTCACCGTGGAGTTGGTGGTGGGCTTCGACTGCATAAGGACGGCATGAGCCCAGACGGGTTGCGCAACAGCAGCCAGAAAAACGAGGATTAGCAGGACCGGGAGAGCCGGCGCTTGCAATGCACGGCGCAATATCGATACCTCCGCAAGAAATGGTCAGTAATCTGCAGAATACTATCTTCGGAAGGCGGGCTCAAACGCCGGGAGGCTGCCGGGGAAATAGGGGTCCTTCGACTCGTGCTCCGCGCTCGCTCAGGATGACACCAATGAGGGGGTGAGGCCTTGGACGCGGGCCTGAAGGCCCGCTCTGTCCCTCTTGGCAACTCCCCCGACTCAGGATTCTTCGCGCTTGCTGAGGCGCATTCCGACCAGGCGGCTGATGAGCAGTGCCGGATACATGATGCCGATTACGGATTCGAGGATTGCCAGCGTGCGGGCATAGTTGGCCCAGGGGACGATGTCGCCGTAGCCCACCGTGGTAAGGGTGACAAAGCTGAAGAAAATGAAGTCCGCGGGATTGAAGTGCTTACCCGGCTCTACCGTATCGCGGAAGGCCCCCGGCATCAGGCTACCGATAATCGCGTAGGCTACGCCAAAGGTGATACCGACAAGAAGATATGCGGAGACTGCGCCCGCCAGCGTGTCGGTGGTAACGCTGGGCTTGGAGAGAATGGACCAGACAATCACGCCAGTGACGTACATCAGGAAGACCAGGCCCAGAATTTCGTCGGGCAAGCGCAATATGTCGTTATGTTCCACGAGATGGAAGATCCGCGTCGCAATGGCCGGAAAGCCCAAAATCATGGCGATGGTAGTGACGCGCCCGCGTCCCAGGAGCGTGTAGAGCGCGGTGCTGAAAACCACCAGGGCCAAAAGCCGAAACAACTCTTCGTGATAACCCGTGTCGGCGAGGAAAGGATAGATGAGGATCAGCCCAAGTTCGGAGAACAATAACGCAGTATAGGGGTGCTGGCGTCTGCGCTCCCGGATCTTGACGACTTTTTCCCTGGCGACCGAGACGATAGGTTCCACGACAGCGTCCTCACCGCGAGCCAGCGTGTTGCAGGGCCAGTGGTCTGAGTATGCCGCAAAGACGCTGCTTTTCACAACAGAAAGCGAACCAGTCGTTAGTTTGGGATTCAATGCAATGGTATTGGGTGGAGCACGCCTTCCAGGCGTGCAGTTCCGGCCGGTGCGCAGGTCCGGCTTTAGCCGAGACGCAGAGCGTCAACCTATCGCAGCAGCGCTCTGGGATCGGGATCGGCGCCGGCCGGATTCGGCGGGACGGTCTCCGATTCCTCGACGGTGTCGCCCTCGCCCGGCGCGAGGAAGAGATTCTGCTCGATGCCGTGCTGCTTGGTGTAGAGCTCGAAGTAGCGGCCGCCGAGATCGAACAGCGACTGATGGGTGCCGCGCTCGACGATGCGTCCTGCTTCGACGACGAGGATCTGGTCGGCACGGCGAATGGTCGAGAGGCGGTGTGCGATGACGAAGGTCGTGCGGCCTTGCATCAGGTATGAGAGACCTTGCTGGATCATGGCCTCGGATTCGGAGTCGAGGCTGGAGGTAGCTTCGTCGAGGATGAGGATGCGGGGGTTGGCCAGGATCGCGCGGGCGATGGAAACGCGCTGGCGCTGGCCGCCGGAGAGCTTGACGCCGCGCTCGCCGATGATGGTGTCGTACTTTTGCTCGTACTTCTCAGCGAACTCGTCGACGCGCGCGATGGCGCAGGCGCGAAGAATCTCGGCTTCGGTCGCATCGGGTTTCGAGAACGAGACGTTGTCGCGGATCGAGCCATCGAAGAGGAACGAATCTTGCAGCACCATTCCTAGCTGCGTGCGATAGGACTCCAGCCGCACCTTCGCGAGATCGACTTCGTCGACCAGAACCTTGCCTTCGTTAGGCTTATGAAACGCAGCGATGAGGCCAATGATGGTCGATTTGCCCGAGCCCGACGATCCCACCAGCGCCGTCACCGTTCCCGGTGAGGCGTGGAACGAGATGTCGTGCAGAACGGTCTTTTCCTGCTCGTAGGCGAAGGTCACGTCCTCGAACGCCAGGTCGCCGCGAATCTCGCCGAGCGTGACGGTGCGGCCCGGATCTTCGTACTCCTGCGTCTCGTCGAGGACCTCGCGCGTGCGTTCGAGGCCGGCGATGGCTTCGGTGATCTGCGTGCCGATGCCGACGACCTGGAAGAGCGGCGCGGCGAGATATCCCAAAAACATTGTGTAGGTGAAGAATCCGCCCAGTGTGAGCTTGCCGGCGAGGATCTGGCGCGTGCCCATGAACATCACGATGGCGCCGATGATGCCCATCAGCGTCGAAGACGACAGGCTCATCACCGAAGTCGCGGTCAGCGTCTTGAAGACGTTTTGCAGCAGGCGCTCGACGCCGGAGCTGAAGACCTCGTGTTCGCGGGCTTCGGCATGATAGCCCTTGACCACGCGGACGCCGGCGAGCGATTCGGTGAGACGGCCGGTGACTTCGGCGTTGATCTTGGCGCGCTCGCGGAAGATGGGGCGGATGACG
>JASHXK010000495.1 GCA_030043575.1 Terriglobales bacterium | reverse complement strand
GTGCGAAGTCGACTGCGGAGCGAACTCTACCGCTGGAACAGATAAATAGCCAGCGGAACATTATTGACCGTGTCTTTAGCAATCAGAAATATCGTGTAGGAGTTTTGCATCGTAACGACGACTGCCGCAGCTGGTAGGCTTACCCCCGATACGGTTATGGTTGCTGCGGGATACAGACCATTGTTATTCGGATCCTGTACGCCGAGGTCGATCGTGACATTCTGGGCCGCTGGCTGGCTGGGCTCGTCCACCGGCGATGTTCCACCGGTGTTGGGAAAGACGCCTCCAACCATCGCGGTCGACGATGGCGGAGTTGGACAATTGCTGCCCGAGCAACCAAAAGATGCCAGTTGCGTCACAGCTCCTCCGCCAAGGATTCCCGGCTCGTAATAAAAGCCGAGATACTGCAGGCCCGCGACAGACTGCGTGTTGAGAGCGCTGGATGGCTGGATGCCACCTATCGCGCCAACTCCTGCACCAAGCGCGTTCGAGGGAACGACTCCCACGGGCGTGGCCTGCGCCGATCCATTGTCTTCCAGGAAAAACCCGGTCGGGCCAAACCCCATGGTGACCGTCGCGACCGGAGGATTGGTAGCATTCGATGCCGCCGTAACGGCATAGCCATTCGTTCCTTGCCCGCAAAATCCTGCGGGTAGCCCGGTGCCGGGATTTGTCGGCGATACGCCATTCAGCGTTAACTGCGTGATATTGGAGAAATTCCAGTTGTTCCCACTAGTCTCAACCTGGAATGTGCCGTAGGTGCTGTCCGTACTCGGTAGCCAGCTTGGCGGTGACGATGGACCGGGGATGGTTACGTAATTGTAGGTCACCGTACCTCCAATGGCAGTACAACCATTGGTCGGCGCCAGAGGAACCAGCAAATGAAACAGATTGCCATAGCGAATGAGCGCGGCCTGCCCCGGCATTTCTAGTGCAAAGCCTATGGTTTGACCCGTCAGCTGGCTAGGCACTGTCGTCAGGTTGATATCCAGGTATTCGTTGACCGTGCTGAAGCTACCGATGATAGCTCCGGCGAGTTGAATGCCATGCAGCGTCGTGTCTTCACCGTTCACCTGGTCGTAAGTACGGTTGATCTTTGTATTCCAGATATCCCCGGTCGTTCCAATGTACGAGTTAATTTGTGTGGCTGGAGGTGCCGGTGCTAGTCCTTGCTGAGGGGAGCTGGGCGACCCTCCGCCGCCACAGCCACTGGCGAGCATGATCAGATTTGTAAGTAATCCGGATAGCAACCACCAGCCGGCGCTCCGGCCAACAGCCATCCAATCTACCCGATTTGCAAATGAGCGATTGAGTATAGCCGCTTTTTCTGAATTAACCATCGTCTCCAAACCGATCCTCCAACAAATGCCGCCAGGAGATTAGAAGCTGAACTTAGCGCCTAACTGAAGTGTCCGGGGTGCATGGGCATCCACCGGGTGAAGGAAGGAACTGCCCAGCAGGCAATTTGTGCCTGCACCGCCGGCAGCCGAATAGCCAGTCGAGGCAGGACCGTAGCAATTGATAATGTTGCTGCCTGTGTTCCCCTTGAGTGGATCATAGATTTCAAATTGCGTATGGTTGAACACATTGAAAGCGTCCACCCGGAACTGTAGTGCTCGTTCGCCGAACACCCGCCACGTCTTCAGCAATGACATGTCGAAATTAGTGCGGTGGGGATTGTTCAGCGAGTTCCGGCCGGCATCCCCAAAGGTCAGCCCTTGGGGCGCAGCGAATTCAGCAGGGTTCCCCAGCAGTGGTCCAAAGCTCTGAGGGTTATTTCCCACATAGGGGGCAAGAGCATTCGGCACTATGTCAGGATAGGAACCGAGACCTAGTCCGTTGGCTACTCCTGCGTTATCCAGCACTCCGATCGTGCTTGAGCCTTCATTAATCACACTGAACGGAGTACCCGATTGGAAGATGGTTACTCCGGAAAACTCCCATCCTGAAAAAACGTCGCGTAAGAAACTCCAGGCCGATTTAGTTCCATCGGAAGCTGCGGTATTGTTCTTAGGCGGCGCATCTTCGTCGCTCGATATCCGCGGTGGATGCGGGCCGCCTCGCATCGCTCCCGGTTCAGCCGGAGGGTCGTCTTCGGGCTGATATTGGCAGCTGGGACAAGGCCCTGGGTTGAACATATTGTCGTATAGCCTGGATATCATCTTAAAGGGGTCTTTAATGACATATCCGGCGCTCAGAAGATGGCGCATGTCGAAATTCGAGCTGGCTCTATTCGCCTCAAGATCAAAGGAGTTCACAAAGGTAGCATCGGAGCGATCCGAGGAATCGTCGATAGAGTGGCTATACGTGTACGCGCCGATTATCGTAACCGGTCCTTTTGTACTTCGTATCGTCGCCTGCAGAGCGTTGTAGCTGGAATTTGCCGCGTCCTGGATTGAGTAAATCTGGCCAACTCCTGGGGCATACTGTCGGAGTGAATTGGGATTCACTGAAAAAGTGCCCGGTAGTTCACCAAAACACGCGGCCAGTAGATTGACAAAGGCCGGCTGAGTGCTTGTTACCGTTGTATTCCCTACCTGGAAGCTCCCGCCGTTATAGCTTTGGCATGTGCTGTAGGTAATTGGCTGTCCGGGAGAAAATGGGTTCTGCGATGCGGCTAGTGGTGTCAGCTGGTTAACTTGGCTTTCCACCGCCAGGTGCGTACCTTTGCTGCCGACATAGCCTAATGTTCCTACAAAGTTCTGCGACAACTGCCTTTCAACGCTTAAACTCCACTGTTGCACATAGGGCCACTGTACTTGATTGGGGATCTCCACCACGTTGAGAGGAAAGGCGCCGCCGGCAGCGCATCCAGTCTGGCCTCTGCCGCCGTTGATGCAGTCGAGCGTATAAGGTGCGTAC
>JASHXK010000494.1 GCA_030043575.1 Terriglobales bacterium | reverse complement strand
ACAGCCATTGTCGCCACCACAGCCTGAGTCAGCCCCCTGATAGGTTGTGCCATAGAGGTTACCTGAAGTATCCATGGACAGCGACGCATAAGGCCCGCAAGTGGATCCACCGTTATTGCTCAGGTCGTAATAGCTGTTTAACATCCAGTTTCCGGCAGAGACGGACAACTGGTCCACCGTTCCGCTGCCCACGGCGGTCGCAGTATAGAGATTGCCTGAGTGATCAAAGATCAGACCGGCAACCGGACAGGATCCGGACTGATCACCAAAGGTGAAGATCGTGTTATAGGTCCAGCTCGATCCGTCGGGAGTTAATTCAAAGCCAATCCCGGAGTTTCCAAAGCATCCCTGGACCGTGCCGTAAAGATTGCCGGAGGAGTCGAAAATCACGCCACTATCCGGCATTCCTTGGCTGCTTCCTCCATTGAAGCTGTAGATAACGTTCTGCGTCCAGCTGCCGCCGGATTCGGTTAGCTCATACACCGTTCCGCAGCCATCGCCGGCACAGCCAGGATTGCCGGCCACGCGCGCGGTTCCATACATGTCGCCCGAGGAATTGAAGACCAAAGGACCTTCCGGATTGCCTCCATCCGCGTTACCGGTGAATCGATAGAGTACGGTCTCATCCCAAAGGCAAGTTATTGAGCGACAGATATTGGCGGGAGGCCGAAGATTGAAAACCGTGCCACAGCCATTGTCGCCACCACAGCCTGAGTCAGCCCCCTGATAGGTTGTGCCATAGAGAGTTCCATTGGGACCAAATACAACCGGCGCAAGATATGGACCATCCCCATCGCTGCCTCCGGCAAAATTATAAAGTGGGCCGAAGGTCCAGCTTGTCCCCATGTGCTTCAACTTAAAGACGCCCCCATGCCCGGTGCCGCCAGTGTAAGTCGTACCGTAGAGGTTGCCGGCCGTATCGAGCGTCAGTGACGACGAGGGGTTAGACCCGTCCATCCCACCGGTGAAGTAATGAAGCACCGTGTACATCTGGGCGCGCGCAGGCACGCCCGCGGCCATCAGGGCCACTCCCAGCAACAACGCTATTCGCCAAGGCAAGCGCTGAAGATGTGAGCGGGTCGGCGAACTTAAGAGCTTCGAGAACATCGGTATCTCCTTGTCTAGCGCTAAGTAATCACGAATCGAGCGATCGGTGTCTGGGCGATGGTCCGGGCCCTCGCCCAGCTCGACGTGCCACCGTATGGCCGTGGCGCAGAATGTGGCTTATACTTGACCACCTTCTTTTTCTGGGCAAGTGACATGATGGGGCAATTCGGGACATTGGGGGCCACGCCACTCCCCTCGGACGCGCCAAAGCTGAATCGCCGTCTGGATTCCTGGAAAGAGATTGCCGCCTTTTTTGGACGAGACGAACGCACCGTAAAGCGTTGGGAGAAAGAACGATCGCTGCCGGTGCATCGCCTGCCCGGAGGCTCGCGTGGGCGAGTTTTCGCGTTCACCGAGGAACTGGACCGCTGGATGCACTCGCCCGAGTCGCTCTCCGTTAGCGCAGGTTCAGAGCTACCCCGCGCCGTTTCAAACTCTGTATCGCCTTTCGACGATGGGAGCTCGGGGCCGCCGGAGATCGTCACCGAGGCGACTGAAGCTACCGCCAAACGTGACCGGTGGTTCTGGATATTGGCTTCTTTTTGCGCGCTGCTGTTGATAGGGAGCGTGATCGGCTGGAGGTATCATTCCGGACGACCCGCGTCCATTGAAGCGCCGGTGAAGGCTTCCACCCAGATCAACCCCGAAGCCGAGGACCTTTACCTCAAAGGCCGCTACTACTGGAGCCGCCGCACGCCCGCCGATCTGACCAGGGCCGTCGATTACTTTACCCAGGCGATCGTGCGCGACCCCAGCTACGCGCAGCCCTACGTTGGACTGGCCGACTGCTACAACCTGCTGCGCGAGTTCGCCGCCATGCCGAACGAGGAGGCCTTCCCGCGTGCCCTTGCGGCCGCCAAGAAAGCCGTCGAGCTCGATAACAACTCCGCCGAGGCGCACGCCTCGCTTGCCTTCGACACGTTTTACTGGAGCTGGGACGTCGCTGGCGCCGAGGCCGAGTTCCGTCGGGCCATCCAGCTCAATCCACAATATGTTGCCGCGCACCACTGGTATGCCACCTTCCTGCTGTCGCGCGGCCGTTTTGACGAGGCGACGAAGGAGTTCGAGACGGCACAGAGGCTGGATCCTGCCTCGACCGCCATTCTGGCGGACAAAGCGCTGCTGCTGTTCGATGAAGGCCAGGTCGATGACGCGGAACTGTTGCTCAAGCAGATCGTGGCCAGCCAGCCCGGCTTGTCTTCCAGCCACGGATATCTAGCCGGCGTTTATCTGGCCAGGCACGATTACCCCAAGTACCTGGGCGAAGTGCGGCAGGCCGCCGAGCTGTCCCATGACGAACACCAGATGGCCATCGTGCGGACTGCAGAGCAGGGCTTCCGGGCGCGTGGCGAACGCGGTCTGCTGGAGAACAAGCTCGCGCTGCAAGAAAAGTTGTGCGCCGAGGGACAGGTCTCGCCCTATGCCGTCGCAGAAACAGCCGCGTTATCGGGAAGGAAGAACGAGGCGCTGCAGTATCTTCGCCAGGCTTATCAGCGCCACGACGTGCCTTTCCTCGTAGCCGGCGTGGATTACTGGCTGGTGAGCCTGCGGGGGGAACCGGAGTTTCAGAAACTGCTTGCCGACGCCGGCCTCGCGCCCATCACGCACACTAATTGAAGAACCCGGACTGCGTAAGATTTGATTGCTTTGCTAGCAAACCAGAGTTGCGATCACGCTCGCATCTGCTGCCTGAATCGGCGCCGCTGGCGGTGTTCCCTTGGAGTTGTGGGCCTTCTCCATAATCAGCCCAGGTAGGCCGAATCGTCAGCTTCCCTACCAGCTGTTGCCGCTGAAGCGTTAGCTCATCGGGTTCCACATGGTTGGTTGCTGAAATTCCGGTCTCTCGCGAACTATACTCTAGCCGCATGGATCGTCGCTCAGCCTTAAAGGCGCTCGGAATCCTGACCGGCACCGTCACGCTGCAAGCTTGCGCAGGAAAGCGGGTCACGCAAGCTGTTCCCACGCCTCCGTCACAGCCATCCGTTCTGAAACTCCCAAAAGTAAATGTCCAAGCGGACCGCGAAATTCGAACGGTCGTAGGGCTGCGCCCGTTCCGGCCTTCGGGATTTGTAGTGAGGCCGCAGAAGCTCGACGACAAACTGGTCGTTCACAACTACGGACACGGCGGCGGAGGGGTGACGTTATCGTGGGGAACCGGCGAGTTGGCATGTCGCAACGTGGATCAGACAGGCGAGAAGAATGTCGCCGTATTGGGCTGCGGTGCGGTTGGACTGGCGACCGCGCGCTTATTGCAAGAGCGCGGTTGCTCGGTAACGATTTATGCGAAAGATCTTCCGCCGAATACCACCTCGAATATCGCAGGTGCCCAGTGGTTTCCGTACTACGTTTTTGACTCCGGGCACACGACACCCGCTTTCATGCAGCAATTTGTCGAGGCGGCACATCTTGCCAACCGGCGTTTTCAGATCATGGTGGGCTCGCGATACGGCATCCACTGGCTTCCCAATTACTGGTTGGGCGAGCAGCCGATTCCCAATGCTGGGCTGCTCGGCGCGAATAGCCCGCTCAACGATCTCGTGGCTGAGAAGCACTATCTTGCGCCTTCGGAGAATCCGTTTCCCTTCCCTGTCGCATTGCAATTCGACACGATGCTGATCGAGCCGAATCGATACTTGCCCGCAGTGATGGATGACTTTCGCATTGCCGGCGGGCAAATCCAGGTGCAAGAGTTCAAGAGCATTGCCGAACTCCAAAATCTACCGCAGCGAGTTATCGTGAACTGCACAGGACTGGGAGCGAAGGCGTTGTTTAACGATGAGGAGCTCACGCCGGTGAAAGGCCAGTTGACCATACTGCTACCACAAGCGGAAATCGATTACTGCACGCTAGCTGAAGAGCTTTACATGTTCCCCCGCACCGATGGCATTCTTCTCGGCGGCACGCATGAAGAAGGAGTGTGGTCGCTGGAACCGAATCTTGAAGCGAAGCAACGCATCGTCACCGGACAAGCGAAGCTCTTCGCCGCGATGAAGTAGTGTCGCTCAGAACGAAAACAGCATCTGCAGATCGATCCGGCGGACGGCGGAGCCATTCGAGAACGGTGCTCCCGCCAACGAATTCGGCATCCCGAACAAGTTCGAGCCTATGGTGCCGACCGGAGTTCCGTAGTTGACGAAGTTCAGCAGATTGCGCGCGCTGACGCTGAAGGTCAGGTTGTACTTGCGGTCGGTCTCACTGCCGAAAGTAAAGGGACTGCCTCCACCACCAGTTAGGCCGCGGGGGCCGAGTCCACCGCCGCCGGGGCCACCGCCGCCACGACCTCCGCCGCCGCCCGGGCCACCTGGTCCCCCCATGCCGCCGCGCGAACCGGAGGAACCACCCTGTACCTTCGGGCCGATGCCCCAGGTCTTGCTCAAACGCAGGTTCAGCGTGAACACTGCCGGGCCTCTGCCGTAGTTGATGGGAACGATCGAAGCACCGGGCACAGGCGTTTCGCTGAAGGCACCATAAGGCGTGACAATGGCACCCGGGGTTGATGCGGTAACCAGGTAGGGACGATCGTTGAAGATGGAATCGCCGTTCAGGTCCTGGCCGAGGACAATGTTAAACGGCGTGCCCGAGTTCGCGAGGAGAAACGGGCTCAGTCGCAACGCGTATGGCAGCGCAAGCGTTCCGCCGACAAAAACGCGGTTTCGCACGTTGAACGAGGCTGGGCCCCAGTCGGCCTGTGGATCGTAGGAGTCGGACACAAACTGCGGCGTCGCCATGCCGCCTCCACCGAAAGCCCCACCGAATCCACCCGCGCCGCCGGATGAACCGATCGTGATCGGCCCTCCGGAACCGAGATCGCTATCGGCAAAGCTCAGCGCGTAGAAACCAAACAGCGAAATCTTGCTGCCCAGCGCGTAGCGAATGTTGGTGATGAGCTGGTTTTCTTTGAAGATGCCGCCGGAGTTGAACTGATAGACGTTGTCGTTGTTGTTGAGAGGCCGCTGGATCGGGCTGTAGGGGGGACCTGATCCAGGCAGCGGCGCGTTCGCGTTGATCATGTATAACTGGTGCACGCCGCGCGAGTTCAGGTAGGTAACCGAGATGGTCGCACTCTTCGTGACTTGCTGCTCGATGCTGAACGCTGCCTCCGACGTGTACGGCACGTGCAGATTGCCCGCCACCTGGTAAATGGTGGGCGAATTGGTCGCTAGTCCCTGCAATTGCGCCGGCGTTGGAATCGCCGGATAGAAGTCGGGATTGGCAACGGTGTACGTCTGCTGGGTAATGCCGTTGTAGCGCTCGGCCTGCAGCAGGTAATCATAGGAGAAGCGGTCGTAGAAGATGCCGTAGCCGCCACGGAGCACCGTTTTCGGCTGCTTGCTGTGTCCAAGTCCGTAAGCGAGGCTTAAGCGCGGCGCCCAATTGCCTTCGTACGGAACCCCGGTCTGAGTTTCATAGCGCAGTCCGTAGCTGAAGGTAAGGTTGGGCTTGATCTTCCATTCGTCCTGCACATACATGCCGACGTCAAACACGGCAACGGCGGTCTGCGGAAATCCGGCAACCAGCGTGAATTGGCTCGGAAGACCCGCCTGGTACGCCGTGAGCGAGGAAAACGTGTACGCGCCGTTAAACCCGGAATTTTGGACGCTGGAGTACTGCGTGTCGCGCAGTCTGCCGCCAAACTTGATAAAGTGCTTGCCCTTCACGATCGAGGTGAAGTTCTGCAACTCGTAGTGGTTCTGGTTGCCGATCACAGTGCCCTGCGAGCTGCCTCCATCGGTGAACGCGCCCTGAACGGTTATCGTAGGCAACGTGCTCAGCGGATTCTGCGAGTCGCTGTCGCGCAGGAATTGAAAGCGCGTCTCATTCACGATGGTCGGACTGATCACCTGGGTATCCGTGATCTGCACCGTGTTTTCCGTGCTGCGCGAGTTGTAGCCATATAAGGGTAGCGAGAACCCGCCAATGCCGCCGTTGTCCTGGCTCTGCTGCGTGTACTGATAGCGAATGGTCAGCGTATTGTTGGGCGTCAGCTGGAAATCGGCACGCGGGCTAATGCTCAGCCGCCTGGAAGGGCTAGGGACCGCCACATTGTAGGGGGTCGCGATGTTGCCCGGGCCCAGCACCTGCGCTACCACCAGGCTCTGGTTATCGATATCGCGCTGCTGAATGGTGAAGAAGAACGACGCTTTCTTGTCGATTGGCCCACTGAGGTTGCCGTTAAATATCTCCGAGTAGTATCCGGGCTGTTCGGAAACGAATGGACTCATCGTATTGAAGTACGACGAGTTTCCGTTCACCAGCAGCTGTCCGTGGAATTTATCGGTTCCGGGCTTGGTGAAGATTTCGATCCGCCCGTAACCCAGTTTGTCGTATTCCGCAGAAAACGGATTTTGATTGATACGAATCTCGCGAATGGCCGATTTGGGCGGCAACTGCCCGGCGGTAAAACCATCGACGTAAATCTGGCCTCCGTTCGGTCCCGCCGAAGGCCCAGCCAGCGCCTGCAACTCCGATTCGAGTTCATCGGGATCGTCGGACAGCGCATCGAGGTCCTTGCCTTTAATCACCAGCGTCCCGGCACTGCTCTCGGGACTGACGCCGACCGTGGGCGCCTCCTCCTGCACTTCCACGTGTTGCTGTTCCACCGCGATCTGTAACTGAATATCGAGTTGCTGAACCTGACCGGCCTGAACCTGGACTTCGGCTTCGTTGTCTGTAGCAAAGCCCTTCGCAGCAGTGGTGACGTTGTACGCGCCCGGAGCAAGGCCATTGATTTCGTAAACACCTTGATGATTGCTTTGAACCGCGACGGCTTTGCCACTGGGACCGGTTGCCGTGATCGTAGCCTGAGGAACAACCGCGCCGGAAGGATCGGTGATGCGCCCGCGCATCGTTCCCGAAGCGGTTTGCGCCGCCAGTGGCGCACCAGAGATTAGACACAATAAGAAGGCGGTAGCACACGAACGCATTCAGGTATCAGACCTTTGTGAGGCGAGAGACAGCACTAAAAGTATTCCCTTATGGCGCGTCTCCCGTTCCCATATTTGCGCCAGCCGACAGATTCCAGGGAGACAAAATGGTGCTGGCCGCACTGGGCGAGGCGGCCGTAAGAATGGGTTCGACACCGCTGAGCAGAATGATAACCTGCGATGGTGAATCCGCCGTACCTTCTGTAGCCACGATCATAAGGGCGTCGCCCTTTTGCAATTGGGTGAGTTGCACAGCCGGCATGCGATTCAACATCTGCTGAAAATCAGGTGCTCCGCCCGGGTGTCCGCTCCCGCCGGCAAAGCCGCTCCCGGGCCGTGCATCGCCGCCCGCGCCGCTCGGCCGTGCGTCGCTCGACTGGCCTTGTGTTGCAGGTCCGCCACCCGCTCCTCCGCCGGCAGGCGGCGCAGTACCCTTGAGTCGCATCGCAATTCGCTGGGCGAACATCGCCGGGAGCTGATGCATTTGCGAGTCCGGAGCAACCTTTAACGTTACAGCACGCTTGTTGGCAAGATCGGTGACAGTAATGGTGTTGTTCGCAGCGTCGCTGGAGATGACGGTCGCGGCAATACTGCGAAACGTGCCGGAGACGATCTCCGCCGCCGCCATTTCCTTACCGTCCTCGCTCTTGGTTCCGCGCGCGCGTAACTGATCGCCGACCTTAACCTGCTCGAGCGTCCCCGGCTTCGCATCATCGAATTTAACCGAGTCCGGCGCGTAGCGGCGAATTATCGTGTCTTTCGAGACCTTCACCCCCAAAGTATTTGGCGCTCCCAGTGTGCCGGTCGAAAGCGTGATCATACCAGTCGAGACATCAACCGCCTTTACCACCCCGCCCACACCGTTCCTTTGCCACTCCTCGCGGTCATGCTGCTGCTTCTCGGCGACATCGGATTTCTTCATGACCACAGCCGATGTCGCACTTACTGATTTGCCATCGTCGGAAGCCGTTCCGCCGGCCAACATTCGATCGCCAACTTGCACATCGCTCAACTGGATTGCGGTCGCAGTCTTCAGATCGGTCTGGCCCGGCTCCGTTCGCACCAGCCGAGTCGTTGGCTGGATCACGACGTTGATGTCGGCTCCGGCGTCGGTAGTCAGGGTCAGCGCGTTGCCATTCACTGCCTTGACGACACCGACGACTCGGGTCTTCTTCGTTCCAGCCGCCGGCGGTGCGGCATCGCTCTGCTGCCCGAAAGCCGAGCGGGGCGCGGCGATGGACAGAGCACTCAAAACCAGTGCCCCGAGGAACGCAACCTTGTCTGGTGATCGAAAGATGCTACGCATACTCCCTCTTACTACCTAAGCATATGCTTCGGTATGCCTCTGTTAAGAAAACATAAGTTTTGTAAACTCCGGCGGTAACGACCGGCAACCACCTGGAGTTACCATCAGCTTGTGTTTTCGACGTGTCAGCTCTTTGCCCGCACGTTCCCAGGGTTGAACAAGAGAATTGTAAAAGTTTTGTGTCGCCGCGAATTGTTGTTTGTTTTCTCTTCCTGCCTTGTATAGAGTCTCGGGCGGGACTGACACTGCTACTTTCACTCACTCCCAACATCGTCCCCAACCTGAAATTGTTGCGAGGAGACTAGAATGATCTTTCGAGAACAATTGAGAGAATTGCGTTTACGCCGGCCGGCTTTGCTCGCCCTGGTAGCCTTGTTTGTCTTGACGTTGGTGGTGCAGGCGTCTGCACAGACGTATTCCATTCTGTATATGTTTCAGGGTCAATCCGATGGCGGCTTCCCGACCGGCGGACTTTACCGTGATGCTTCCGGTAACCTCTACGGCATAACCGATACCGCCGGCAATCGTAACGACTGTAACGACTACGGCTGTGGAACGGTCTACAAACTGAATACCAGCGGCAACCTCACCGTTCTGCACACTTTCACCGGCGGCGTCGATGGGTGGCCCGGTGGAACGTGGGGCTCTTTGATCCCCGATCAAAACGGCAATCTGTATGGCGTGGCATCGACCGGCGGTCTCCGCAATAACGGCACCATATTTCGTATCGCTCCCTCCGGCGAAGGGTTTACCGTCGTGCACACCTTTCCTTCCAGACCGAACGACGGCGAGGGCCCGCAATTTACCCTGTTCCGCGATCCGGCCACCGGCTTGATGTACGGAACGACATTCAACGGCGGCGCGCAGAGTTACGGCGCCGTGTACGTCCTGACCAGAGCCGGAGCTGGAAGCGACGCCGTGCTGCACAGCTTCGGCTATTCCGATGGCGCCTTCCCGCAGGGTAGCGTTGCGGAAGATAGTTCGGGCCATCTCTACGGCACCGCCGGTCAAGGCGGAAGCAGCGGTTGCGGCGTTGTCTACAAGATGACGAACATCGGAACCGGCTACACCGTGCTCCACAACTTCACCTGCGCGCCCGATGGCTACTTCCCAGGATCGGTGGTGCTGGACGCGCAGGGAAACATCTATGGCGGCACTTCGTCGGGCGGCGACGTCCAGACCTGCCCCTTTTATGGTTGCGGCATCATCTACAAAATCAGCCCCAGCGGGCAGGAAACCATACTGCATACCTTCCACGGCACAGAGGGCGCGGTTCCGAATGAGCTTATGTGGGGCGCCGACGGTAATCTGTGGGGCACCACCGCCGGCGGCGGCACCCACGATCAGGGGACCATTTTCAAGATCACGACCGGCGGAACTTACACGGACGTGTACGACTTCGAAGGTTACTTGAATGGTGGAGTTCCTTACGCAGGGCTAATCCAGGATTCCGCAGGGAATTTCTACGGCACGGTCGGCGGAGGCATTGAGGGATGCATTCAGAGCGGCTGTGGCATGATCTTTGAGTTCACTCCGCAGTAAGGTTCGCAAAGTGTGTATCGGCTGACAAGATGGTCACCGGGGCGATTTCAAGGTCGCCCCGCTTTCCGACTATTTCCAACCCGCGCGGCCTCCTGCCCTGCGTGCAATAGCTCGATTAGAATAAGCTGCGCCTTTAGCGGAACCTTCCGCTCCGGTTCGCGTATTAGTTACTGACAGGCAGGCTGATGCAACTACAAATCGATAATCTCTCCAAATGCTATTCCAACGGTACGCAGGCGTTGCAGGACGTCTCATTGTCCATCCCCCAAGGCATGTTTGGATTGCTGGGCCCCAACGGCGCCGGCAAATCCACGCTCATGCGAACGCTGGCGACACTGCAGGAAGCCGACACCGGCACCGCGCGCCTCGACGGCATCGATGTCTTGCGCCAGAAAGATGAGGTTCGCAAGCTCCTCGGCTATCTGCCGCAGGAGTTCGGACTTTATCCCAAGGTCACGGCGGAAACTCTGCTCTCCCACTTCGCAACTCTCAAAGGCCTGGAGAACGCCGGCGAACGTCGCGATGTGGTCCACGCGCTGCTCCGCCAGACGAATCTTTGGGACCATCGCAACAAGCCGCTGGGCAGCTACTCCGGCGGCATGAAGCAGCGCTTCGGCATCGCGCAGGCGCTGCTGGGCAATCCGCGGCTCATCATCGTCGACGAGCCCACCGCCGGCCTCGATCCCGAAGAGCGCGTGCGCTTTCACAACCTGCTCAGCGCCATCGGCGAAAGCGTCATCGTCATTCTCTCGACGCATATCGTTTCCGATGTGACGGACCTGTGCCGCAATATGGCGATCATTCATCAGGGACGCGTTCACGCCGTGGGCGATCCTTCGGAATTGGTCGAAAAGCTGAGCGGCCGCGTCTGGAAGAAGACCATCGCGCGCACCGAGCTGGCGGACTATCAGCAGAGATTCCGCGTCATATCGATGCGGCTCTTTGCCGGCCGCACGCTGCTGCACGTCCTGAGCGACGATCTTCCCGACAGCGGCTTCGATCCGGTCGTTCCCGATCTTGAAGATCTCTACTTCTCTACCATTCGCGGCTACACGACCGGAGCGCTGAACTGACGTATGGGAAAAAGCGTTGCTATTCCGAATGAACCTGCACTGCGCAGTGAGCCACGTCCAGTGCATTCGCCAGCCAGGCCGGGACGGCTGATGCTGCCGACCATCTTCCTCTTCGAGTTTCAACAGCGCCTGCGGCGTATCTCCACCTACGTCTACTTTGTTGTGTTCTTCGCCCTTGGCTTTCTGTTCGCCTTGATGTCAGGCGGGGCTTTCTCTGAAGCCAGCGTCGATTTCGGCACCGGCGGCAAAATCCTGATCAACTCGCCTTACGCGCTGAACTCCATCATCACGTATATCTCCTTCTTCGGCCTGGTCATCACGGCGGCGATCGCTGGGCAAGCGACGTACCAGGACATCGACACCAACTCCACGCCGTTTTTCTACACCGCTCCGATCAGCAAACTGGATTACCTCGGCGGACGATTCCTCGGAGCCTTCGCCATACAGATTCTGATCTTCTGCAGCACCGGCCTGGGAGCGTGGCTGGGCATATTAATGCCGTGGATTGATAAGACGCGTCTGGGTCCGATGATGGCTGCAGCCTATTTTCAGCCATACATAATCAATGTCTGGCCGAATCTGCTATTCTTGACGGCAATCTTCTTCGCCCTGGCTGCGCTCACGCGCAAGATGCTGCCCGTCTATGTCGCCAGCGTGCTGGTGATGATCGGCTACCTGGTTGTGACCCAGCTCAACAGCACTACGCTGACAGCCAGTGTTCGCGCCGCCCTGGCCGATCCCCTGGGAGGCGTGGCGATCGATCACATCACCCGCTACTGGACGCCCTTCCAGCGCAACACGCAGCTCATTCCTCTGCAGGGGATTCTGCTGGCGAATCGCGCCCTCTGGCTGGGCGTGGGCGCGGTCTTCTTCGTCATCGCCTATGTGAAGTTCGCCTTCGCGTATCCAGCCGAAACGAGCAGGCGCCGCGTGATCGCCGAAGAGAACGGGACCGTTGCGGTCACGGATTCGCTGCCCATCGCGCATCCCACGTTTTCCACGGCCGCTTCGTTGCGGCATCTCGCGTCGCTCACCCGCATTCAGTTCACGGAAACCACGAAGAATGTCTTCTTCGTGGTGCTGATGCTCGCCGGCTTTCTGTTAGCGATATTCGCCGCCTCAGGGCTCACCGATCCCCTCGCCAATCGAACCTGGCCGCTCACCCATTTGATGGTCTTGATGGCCGGCGCCGGCTTTAATCTCTTCGCCCTGGCTATCATCATTTTCTATTCGGGCGAACTCGTCTGGCGGGAGCGCGACGCACAGCTCAATCAGGTCATCGACGCGTTTCCTTTGCAGCGTTGGGTATTGTCCTGCTCCAAGCTGTTCGCGCTGATGCTGGTGCAGGTGCTGGTCGTACTGCTGATCATGGCTGCCGGCCTGGTCGTGCAGATCGCGCAGGGCTACTACCACTTCGAGTTTGGCCTGTATTTCCGCGAGCTCTTCCTCAATCGCCTCACCTCGCTCTGGATTCTGTGCGTGCTGGCGATCTTCATCCAGACCATCGTCAACAACAAGTACCTTGGCCACTTCGTGATGGTGCTGTACATCATCGCGACGCTGGCGCTGCCGCCCGCAGGCTTCCAGGATTATCTGTACCGCTTTGGCCAGACGCCAACCGTCACCTACTCTGACATCAACGGCTACGGTCCATATCTCCAGCCTCTTATCCTGTTCAGGATCTACTGGGCAATTGCCGCGATTCTGCTGGCGGTCATTACGAATCTGCTTTGGGTTCGCGGCACGGAGAGCAGCTGGCGCATTCGCATGAATCTGGCGACGGCTCGCCTGTCACGCAGCACGCTCGCAGGCGCCAGTGCCTGCGTAGTGTTGATGTTCGGCGCCGGCAGCTACATCTTCTACAACACGCATGTGCTGAATCACTACTGGACGACCTACACCGTCGACGAGGCACGCGCAAAGTACGAAAAGCTCTACCGCCAGTATTGGTCACTGCCGCAGCCGCGCATCACCGATGTGACAATGCAGATGGATATCTATCCGGAGAAGCGCTCGCTCTCGGTCAGCGGCACCATGTGGCTGGAGAACCGGACTTCATCTGACATCGACCGCGTTGCCATAACCCTGATACCGACGAACATCGCACCTATTCCGCCTCCGCCGATCAAAATCAACAAGCTCAGCTTTACTGGAGGCCAAACCACTCTGATCGAAGATCCCTCCATTGGCTTCTACTTCTACAAGCTGGCACACCCCCTACCGCCGCAGGGTCGCCTGCAGCTGGATTTTGCGCTCGATTACGACAACCGGGGCTTCGTGAACTCCGTACCCAACACCGACATCGTGCACAACGGCAGCTTCCTGTATGACACCTATCTGCCCTTCGTCGGATACTCGCCCAACATCGAGTTAACCGACGACAGCACGCGCCACAAGCACGGCCTCGAGAAGGTACGCCGAATTCCCACGCTGGATGATGTTGCCGCACGCCAGTACAACAGCGGCAGCTTTGATGCTGACTGGATCAAGTTCGACGCCACCATCAGCACCAGCGAAGATCAGATCGCCATTGCGCCGGGATATCTGCAGAAGATGTGGGTCGAGAACGGGCGCCGCTATTTCCACTACAAGATGGACGCGCCCATCATGAACATCTACTCGATTCAGTCGGCGCGGTATGAGGTGTTGCGCGACAAGTGGAACGACGTGAACCTGGAGATCTACTACCAGCCCGGCCACGATTTCAACCTCGCCGACATGATGCAGAGCATGAAGGAGACGCTGGCCTACTGCACCGCGAACTTCAGCCCATTCCAGTTCCATCAGCTGCGCATCATAGAGTTCCCGCGCTACGGCACATTCGCCGAGTCCTACGCCAACACGATTCCGTTTTCCGAGGCCATCGGCTTCATCACCAAAGTCAGCAAGAAACCCGATGCTGTGGACTTGCCATTCTACGTAACGGCGCATGAGACGGGACATCAGTGGTGGGGACATCAGGTGATGTCGGCGTATGTGCAAGGCGCAACGTCCATCGATGAGACCATGGCGCAATACACCGCGCTGATGGTGATGAAGCACCACTTCGGACCGGAGTCGATGAAGCGCTTCCTGCGCTTCGAATTGGATCAGTATCTGCGCGGCCGCGGCCAGGAGCGCAACGAAGAATTCCCGCTGTACCGCGTCGATCCCAACCAGGGCTACATCCACTACAACAAGGGCGCGATGGTGATGTA
>JASHXK010000493.1 GCA_030043575.1 Terriglobales bacterium | reverse complement strand
GAGGATCGGCGTCCGCTCCGACAGCGGCTTGTCGAGTGTGAGTGCGCCGGCGGCGTAGATCACGTCGAAGACGACGTAGGCCACCGGAACTTCGCGGATGAGTTTCTCGCTGACCTGCTTGCGGCCGAGGCGCTTCTGGATCTCGGAGAACGGCATCGCATGTCCTCCGTCTTCCGCGTGTTTCCACGCGACGATTTCGCCATCCAGAATGACCTCGCCGGGAAACTCGCTCAACGGCCCAACGAGCTCGGGAAACGACGACGTCACTTCGTCGAGCGTCCGCGAGAACAGCCTCGCCTGCCCGTCGCCGCAATGCGCCTGCGCGCGGATGCCGTCGTACTTGTCTTCGACTTGGCCGCGTTCGAAATACTGGAAGGCTTCCTCCGCGTCGGTAGCTGGGCTGGCCAGCATGAATCCGATGGGATGAAACAGCCGCATGCGCGCTTCGTCGAGGCGATGCTCGGCGGCGAGTCGCAGCGTCGCTCCGATGTCTCCCAGCAGCATGTTGGCGCGCTGCACTTTGCCGACTGGATGGTCGTAAGCCTTCGCGATCGCTTCCTCGACGAGGCTCTCTTTCAGGCCGATGCGCAGCTCGCCGGTGATGATCTTCAGGATGTACTTGGCTTCGAGCGCCGTCGCGCGCTGCAGAAGTAATTTCAGCGCAGACACTTTTGCGGTTGCGGTTCGCGTCTCGGCGATCTGATCGAAGATGTCCCGAACCTCCTGAAGAGTGAGCGTTGCGGACTGAGGTGCTGTGTTCAGCAGGACATCGTAAGCCGCAGCACCCAGATCGCCGCGTTTGCGATAAGCGGCAGTCAATGTGGCGTCGGGCGCGCCGGTGAGTTCGCTGACCAGCTTCCACAACAGCGCCCCGCCGATCTGGAGTGTACGTTCGTCAAATGCGGGAAAAGCGCGTCCCGAGAGGAATACAGCGGAGATGGCGGCATCCGGTAGTTCGCGCGAGCGGAAGTATTCCGCCAGCAGCGCGATCTTTTGGTTCTTCTTCGTGGTTGCGCCGATGCGCTCGCACAGCTCGGCCAGTCGTTGCATAGTTTTGCAACCGCTTTGGATGCGCTGAGGCGACAGGGAGAAGCAGGCAGCGAAAGTCGCAACCGCAGGTCCTTCGACTGCGCACACGCCCGCCCTCAAAGGCGGAGGGTCGGAGACGGCTTGCGGGCGTTCCGCTCAGGATGACAGTGTTAATTGCTAAGCAACACCTTCGGACAGCATGGAGGCCTACTGTCCAGTGGGCTCGGCCGACGCGCGCTGTTGCCCTGCGTAATATCCGCTGCGCGTGCGCACCGACAGGTTCTTATATCCCGGCGCCTTGGCTTGGACTTTGACAGTGCGATAGCCGCCGGCGCTCTGCGGTGTGGAAGGTTTGTATCCGATGGTGTATTGGTTGCGGATGTCGTGTGCGATCTGCGTCGTAATCGCTTCAACTTCGTTCAGGTTATTGGGAAAGAAAGCGACGCCGCCGGTGTCCTCGGCCATCTCGCGCAGGGCGCGGCGCGCGCGTTTGCTGTGCTCATCCCCCAGCAGGCCGATGGTGTAGATCGTCGGGCCGTTCTGCTCCTGCAGGCGGCGCAAAGCCTGCTCCAGCGACTCGCGACTGGCATTGTCTTCGCCGTCGGTCACCACCAGAATAACTTTCTTTTCCAGTTCGCCGCTCTTCTTCAAGTGATCGGCTGACGCGACCACCGCGTCATAGAGCGCCGTCCCACCGCGCGATTCGATGCGTTCAAGCGCGTCTTTCAGCTTGGGAATGCTGCCGGTGTAATCCTGATCAAGGAAGTACTCTTCGTTGAAATTGACAATGAAGACCTTGTCCTGGGGATTGCTGGAGCGCACCAGGTTCAGCGCGGCGGCATTCACCTGTGGCCGCTTCTCGCGCATCGAGCCGGAGTTATCGATGACGATGCCCATGGCCACGGGAATGTCTTCGTTGCGGAAGGAAGTGATCTTCTGCTCCTTACCATCCTCGAAGACGTTGAAGTCGCCCTTGTTGAGATTCGTAATAAGGCGATTGCGGTCGTCAACCACGGTGGCGTGGAGGGTGACTTCGTCGACTTCCTTCTTGAAGATGTAGACGTCGTCATGCTGGCCGGCAGGCGCCTGGCCTTGCGGCGTGGGGACCTGCACAGTGTCGCCGGGCTGATTAGGAGCCGGAGCGGGCGGTGGACCTTGCTGGTCTTGCGCGTTCGGCTGAGCCTGCTGCTGCGGAGGCGCCGAATTCTGCGCGACTAACCACGTCCCTAACAGAAGAAACAGGGGAATCAGAAAGAGACAACGATTATTCCGTAGGTGCATAGTATCCAGTTTTGGCGTACACGTGCAGTGGCGGCAAGCCTTTGGGCGGATTCAGCTTGACTTTGATCTTGCGCCACTTGCCATCACGTCCCGGATTGGTTGGACGGTATCCCAGTACATATTGGTTGCGCAGCTCGATGCCAATCTTGGTGGCCACGTCCGCCAGTTCGTTGGGCGAACCGATGACAAATGTCCGTCCTCCAGTCACTTCCGTTACATCATCGAGCAGCGCCGGGCCTTCCCGTTCCTCGGGAGTCTTGAAGTCGCGATCGAACAGGCCGATGCCATAAATCTGGACGTCGGCTTCGCGCACCATAGACTTAATTTCGCCTTCCGTGTAGCGGCTATGATTGTCGCCGCCATCGGAGATGATGAGCAGAGCCTTGCGCTCATAATGCGCCTTGCGCATGCGGTTCATACCCAGATAGATGGCATCCAGCAGAGCCGTCCGCCCTTTGGGGATGGTGTACACGAGCTTGCTCTGGATGTCCTCGATCGAGGAGGTGAAATCGACCAGGACTTCGGGCTGCTCCGAGAAGGTGATCAGGAAAAACTCATCCTGGGGATTGGCGGTGCGGAAGAACTCGACCACGGCTTGGCGCGACTTATCGATTTTGTCGGCCATTGAGCCACTGACATCAAAGATGACGCCCAGCGAGATGGGCGCGTCTTCGCTTGAAAAGTGCCGGATGATCTGTTGCTGGCCGCTGTCGGTGAGCTGGAAGTTGTCTTTCTCCAGCCCCGTAACCAGGCGATTCATGGGATCGGTAACCGTCACTGGTACCAAAACCAAGTCCACATCTTTCTTAACCGGCTTGGTGTGGGTGCGGAGCGAGGGATCGACCCCCGGCGGAAAGTCGGGCGTGGGCGCTGCGTCGGCTTTCTTGGTTTCGCGCGGAGTAATGTGTACGTCACTGTCGTCCTGCGCAACAGCGGGAAGCACCGCCCAGCAGGCGATCAGACACAAGCTAAGCAGCAAGAGCAGGGTCTTACGAGCGCGCACGATTCCTTGGACGGGCCGGTCGAGAAAATGTCCCGCCGCATGACTGGAGAAGCGAAGCTGGATCGTCGAGCCGCGTGACCCGAATGCTGTACTGCCGAGGCGGGCCATAAGATCCCCTGAATTGAGCTGATGTTATCACATGAGGCGGTAGCCGAGCAGGATAGCGGCTGTCCGCCACGCGGCGTCCGAATTCTGCTGAACCTATGGATGTGATTCACGTCATTCTGGTTTTCTTTTTCGATTGCTAGAATCATCCTTCCCGCGGTGGAAGCGTTTTCACCACGGAGGCACGGAGAGCACAGAGTCAGAAACTGTTATTTCTGAAAAACAATTGGAATTGGTATGTCGTATCGCCTTCTTCGAATGAAAATCCCAAACTCCGTGTTCTCCGTGCCTCCGTGGTGAAAACGATCTTCTCCGGAAGCAGGAATTCCTATGGCAGACATACTTCCCTTTCGCGCTGTTCGCTACGACCTTTCCAAAGTAAAAGCGGGCGAGGTGATGACTCAGCCCTACGACAAGATCACGCCCGCCATGCAGGACGAGTATTACGCGGCAAGCCCTTATAACCTGGTGCGGATCATTCTGGGCAAGCCGCAATCAACCGACAACGGCAACGAGAACGTTTACACACGCGCGGCGGCGTGCCTGCGGCAGTGGCAAGCTGAAGGCGTCCTGAAACGCGACGCCGAGCCGAGTCTTTACGTCTATGTCCAGCGCTTCAAGGTTCCGGGCAGCGATCCCAGCGGCGCCGAGATCGAGCGCCGTGGCTTCATCGCTCTGGGCAGAGTGGAGGATTACGACCGCAAGGTCGTTTATCGCCACGAGCAGACGCTGAGCAAACCTAAGGCCGATCGCCTGAATCTGCTGCAAACCACGCAGGCGCACTGCGAGCAGATCTTCATGCTCTATAGCGATCCGGCGGACGAGATCGCCAACTTACTTAAGAAGGATACGCCGCCAGATATCGAATTACGCGACGAATACGGCGTGTTGCACCAGCTGTGGAAGGTGTCGGATGCGGCCACCGTTGCCGCGGCCAAGGCCAAGATGGCCGACAAGAAGTTGATCATCGCCGACGGCCATCATCGCTACGAAACCGCGCTGAACTATCGCAACCAGAGGCGGCAGCAGGCAAAAGGCGATGCGGAAGCGCCGTACGAACGCGTCGTCATCACCTTCGTCAACATGGACGCACCCGGATTGGTGATCCTGCCGACGCATCGCGTAGTCTTTGGCTTGGAGAACTTCAGCATCTTCGATATGGTCGCGGAGCTGCGCGATTACTTCGACGTGGAAGACATCGGGCCGGTGTCGGATGTGACCGTCGCTGTGCAACGCTTGCGCGAGGCCGGCAAAGACGGCACGGCATTGCTGGCAGTGACGGCGCATAGCGCGTTCCTGCTGCGTGCACGCAAGGATGTTCAGCCGGCAAAGCTGAAGGAGCTTTCGCCAGCCCAGCGCGGCCTCGACGTCGTGCAGCTGCACAAGCTTATTCTGGAAGAAATTCTCGGGATGTCGGAAGAAGACATTCGCGCGCAAAAATACCTGAAATACATTCGCGACGCTGGTGAGGCAGTCGAGGACGTGAAGAAGGGATCGGCGCAGGTGGCTTTCCTGATGAACCCGGTGCGCATCGAGCAGATGCGCGACATCGCCTTCGCCGGAGAAGTGATGCCGCAGAAGTCGACCGACTTCTATCCCAAGATGCTAAGCGGGCTGACCATCTACTCGGTTGAAACGGCTGCGCAAGGCAAAGCAGGAGCGCGCTGAACAAGACCAACAGTCCGGGCGCACCTCACGTTGGGCTTCATTTTTGTTTATCACGTCCACGAAGGAGGTCCCGCTTCGGGAATGCGTCGTTTTCCTAAGTCGCGTCGCTCATTTATACTTTGGAGTTTTCGCGGCACTCATACTCGCGGTTTCAATCCAAGGAGCCCTGGTGAAGGTCCTGGTCTGCATGAAGCAAGTCCCGCAGAAGGACGCGCCGCTCAAGCTGAACGAGAGCGGCACGTGGATTCGCGACGACGTTTCCTATGAAGTGAATGAGCCCGATGCCTACGCGCTGGAAGAGGCTTTGCGCCAGAAGGAAAAGCACGGCGGCGAGGTGGTGGTCATCACCAGCGGCCCGGCGCGCGCGCAGCAGGTTCTGCGCGAGGCGCTGGCTAAGGGCGCTGACCGCGCTATCCATCTCGAAGGCGACGGATTCGTCGGCCTCGACGCCT
>JASHXK010000492.1 GCA_030043575.1 Terriglobales bacterium | reverse complement strand
GCTTAGTCCTACGATGATTCCTCGGGTTGGAGATGGCAGGGCCAGCGAAAGCATCGCGTCCCCGACCATCGCGCCGCAGTTTCAGAAATCATCATAGGGTGTACAGGTGAGCTAGGAACGTTTCTTCAGCAGGACGCCCGCCAACAGCGCGGCCGAGGAAGCGAGCAGCCACTCGATTCGCCAGAGCTGCACGGCCTGCCAGTCCACCAGTGTGTCGGCTTTGTACAAAATGCCGGTCAGAAGGGCGGCGATCATGCACGCCACGCCAAGGAGGAAGAATATCAGCGAAGAGATGCTGAGGCCGAGTTGATCGAGGATGCTGGTGGCCTTTATGGAATCGAGGGCCGGATCGAGGGCGTCGTCGGGGATAGCCGGCTTTTCGCGTTCGCTGCCACAGAGGTGACAGAAGTGAGCCGCGGGGGCGTAGTCGGCGCCGCAGTGCCAGCAGGACGAGGGTGCCGGCATGGTACTAACCATCCGCATAATCTCCGGATTGGGCGAGCGCCAGTACTCCTGGCTGCTGCTTCGCACCGCCTGGGCCATGTCGACTTTCTCCTTCCGTCTGCAGAGTCCCGTGCAAACCAGCGGCCAAAGCGGCGAGCACTAGAAAGAGGTTGTATCTAAATGACTTAGTTGTCGAGCTTCGGCAGGCCGGGCGACCATCGGGCTGAGCAGAAACTTCCTGCCACGCGTAAAACAGCGGCAGGATGACGGCAAGCGACAGCCGATCTCGCCGTCCTATCGTGGAAGCTACGCTTAGCGGCGCTTTGGCATGGGGATCACCTTACTGGTCCGGGGCTGCGCGAGGTTGTTCCAGTAGCCGAGAAGCAGAAGATCGCTGGAGGTGAACTCAATCGAGGCCGGACGTGTATTGCCGGAGGTGAACACGTATCTGTCGAGCAGTTCGCGCAGGCGGGAGACGCTGATGCCCAGCGCCGCGGCAGCTTCAGTTTCGCTATAGGACTGCGGAGAGAACCGATTGACGTTAGACATAGGGCGCATCGATACTTCCTTGTAATGTTGTTGTACAGGTTTGGGGTGCTGTCGCGATATCAGGTAAACTTCCCATAAACCGGTCGCGATGAAACCTTACCAACGACTGTTATTTGTGGGGTGCCTCTGCGGTGGATTTTTCCTGGCAGGGATCGTCTGTCATGGCGCGACCAACCCCGCTGCTCCGCAGGAGGCAAAGCCGGCTGCCGACCCGGCTCCGAGCGGTACCTGGGTTCCGACCCGGATGGACAATGATGCGAACACCCGCAAGGGGTTCGATCACTTCTACAGTCTCGAATATGACAAGGCAATTCACGAGTTTGAGCTGGCGCAGCAGGCTCATCCCAACGATCCGTTTGCCACGAATCATGTGCTGGCCGCGGTTATCTTCAAGGAGCTTTACCGCATTGGCGCGCTCGATACCGAAGCCTATGCCGCCGACAATTTTCTGACGAAGAAGCCGGCCGAGCCGCTCGATCCGGCGGTGCGTGACCGCGTCACGCAGCTGGTCAATCAGGCACTCTCCCAGGAACAGGCGCTGCTGCAAAAGGATCCCAATGATACCAATGCGATCTATTCACGCGGCGGGACGCGAGCGCTGCAGTCGTCGTACATGGGCATTGCCAATCATGCCTGGTTTGCAGCGCTGCGCAACGCCGTTGCGGCGCGTCACGACAACGAGCGCGTGCTGGAACTCGATCCCAACTACGTCGATGCCAAGGTCGTGCTCGGCACCCACCTGTATATTGTGGGATCGCTGAGCTGGCCGGTACGGGTTGCGGCGTCGGTTACCGGACTCAGCGGCAACAAGCAGAAGGGTCTGGATTATCTGCGGCAGGCGACCGGCAGCCCCCATCAGGAGGTCGCGACCGATGCGCGGATTGTGCTGGCTCTGTTTCTAAGGCGCGAGCAGAGATATGACGAGGCGCTGCAGGTGGTCAACGTGATGCAGAGCATGTATCCGCACAATTTCCTGATGGCGACCGAGTATGCGCACCTGCTGAACGCCGCCGGCCACGGGCAGGAGGCGATCGCGGCCTATCGCAAAGTGCTGGCTGGATGCCATGCCAACACGTACAACCAGTGCCGCATCGAGATCCCGGCTTACGGCTTAGGAGAAGCGCTGCGCGGGCAGAAGGATTATGCCGGCGCCGCCGAAGCCTACGAGATCGCCGCCACCAACGGCAAGGACGACGACCTGAAGCAGCGCGCCACCCTGGCCGAAGGCGAGATGTACGACCTCATGCAGAAGCGCGACACCGCGATGGAGAAGTACAAAGCGGTGATCGCGGAGAACTCTGCGTCGAACTCGGCGGAGCTGGCGCGGCACTACCTGAAGACGGCTTACCGGAATCCGTAGGGGCCAACAGGTAGAGCGCGCCTTAAAGCCCGCGTCCAGACAAGCAACAGACTTTCCTGCACCGTTTGAGATCCTGATCGCAAACGGCGGTCTCAAGCCCTGGCTCTACTCGGCTGACCGGACACGAAATCAAGAATTGGTTTCACTGATCCTAAAGTCACCCGAGTGCGGGCAGTGCTATGCGTTCACCGACACAGCGTTCGGGCTGACCTCCGCTGTCTGCAGGTTATTCTGGCCAACCTGCTGGAACTGCTGCTGCAGCGTGGTGTAATCCTGCTGCGCCGCCGACAGATTACCTGACTGCAAGTCCTGACCTAACTGGCTGAACAGCTGGCTCAGCTGGTTTTCCTGGCTGCTCTCGCTGTGATGATGATGGTGGTGGCCATGCACCGCCATCGCGCTCTGCATGTCCTGCTGAATCGTGCTGTAGTCCTGCTGCGCCGCCGACAGGTTGCCCGACTGCAGATCCTGCGCCAGCTGCGCGAACTCTTGCTCGATGGGGTTGCTGGTCGTGGGGGACGTCGCCGACGCAGTGGAAGAAGTTGACGAGGTGGAAGCCAGATTCGGATCCAACTGCGTCAACGTCGCAAAATCCGACTGTGCTGCGGACAAGTTCCCGGATTGCAAGTCCTGTCCCAGCTGCTGAAACTCCTGCTGCATCTGCTGCATTTGGCTTTGCATGCTCTGGCTGTTGTAAAGGTCACTGCTGCCAATCCCTGCTATGGACATGAACCATCTCCTCTCGTCGAACGGACGAGTCTCCAAAGATTATCGGCACCGGGCGGCGGGAAGTTCAGCCGCGCTCGAGGCCACCGTTGACGAAGCAAGCGGTCAGCCAAACGACCCAAGCGGGACACAGCGGTAACCCACAGAGAGCGCCGGAGTTAGAAGAGGGTCCGTGGAGCGGCGATTGCGCTGTCGAGAGAACCCGGCAACTCGTGCCCGGTTTGCCTCGGCAGAATCTGCCCAGTGGGAACTGCGCTGACCGCGAATCTGGTTAATCGAAATGTCTTCTGCGGCTGCTATGATTCTGACCCGCGAGCTAGAATCGTCAGGTTAGAGGCAGTCCTCGATGGAGAAGCCGACGCTCGACAAGTTCCCCCGAGAAGTCCTAGCCCGCATCGACGTTCAGAAGGCCTTCATCGTCTCGCGGCTGGTGGTAGCGGCCGAGAAGCTGCAGCTGTTTCGTCTGCTGCACAACAAGCGCCTGAAGCCGGACGTGATCGGCCGCGCGCTCAAGATCCATTCTCACTATCTCGAGCCGTTTCTGAATGCGTTTGTCGCCCTGCAACTGCTCGACACAGTGAAGGGAGGATACCGCAACACAGTGTTGGCCGAGAAGTATTTCATCGCCGAGCGCTCCATTTACTGGACGCGGCAGTACAGCAACGAGTGCTTCGACGACTATGACGCGCTCACGGTTTTGGAGCAGGCGCTGGCCACGGGCAAGCAGCCGCGATCGCTGAAGCGTGCGCGACGGCCGCTCTACGTTGTGGGCATGCACCGCGACCCGAAGCAGGCGGAAAACTTCACCCACATGCTGTTCTACCTGCATCAGCCCGATGCGGAAGCGCTGGCGGATTATCTGGATTTGTCGCGGCGGC
>JASHXK010000052.1 GCA_030043575.1 Terriglobales bacterium | reverse complement strand
GCGATGTGCCCGATGAGGTTCGCAAGAATGTACTGCTGTGGGTGGGCTGCATTGCGGGAGCGTTACAGGATACGGATTACTCGGCGAAGCTGGCTGCCGCCGGATTCGAAGCCATCGACATCGAACCTACTCGGGTTTACAACATCGAGGACGCGCGCGAGTTTCTCACCGGACAAGGCCTCGACGTCGACGCCCTCGCGCCCCAGGTCGACGGCAAATTCAGGAGCGCCTTCATCCGCGCCCGCAAGCCGCAAACCGCCGCAACGAGATAACCACGATGCCCGCGCACTACAACGTTCTCTTCCTCTGCACCGGCAACTCGGCGCGCTCCATCATGGCGGAGGCGATCCTCAACTTCAAAGGCCGGCCCACCTTTACGGCGTACAGCGCAGGCAGTCGTCCCTCGGGCACGGTTCGTCCCGAAGCGCTTCGCGAACTTGAACGCGCTCACCTCCCGACGGCCGGCCTGCGCAGCAAGAACTGGGACGAGTTCGCCCAGCCCGGCGCGCCGCAGATGAATTTCGTATTTACAGTTTGCGACAACGCGGCGAAAGAAGTCTGCCCGGTCTGGCCCGGCCAGCCCATGACGGCGCATTGGGGAATCGCTGATCCCGCCGCCGTCACCGGCACTCTTGATGAAATCGAACGCGCCTATCGGGAAGCCTTCCTCATGCTTGATCGCAGGATCGGACTCTTGCTGTCGCTGCCGCTCGCCAGCCTCGGCAAGCTCGCCATTCAGAAGGAGATCGACCACATTGGCCACCAGCACTAGCAGCGGATTATTCATGAACGCAGCAAACTACATTACTGTCATCCTGAGCGATGCGCGAGCCGCCTTTGCTCGCGCAGAGTCGAAGGATCTGCGGTTGGCCAACGCCGGCAGGATGTTAGCGGGAGAGTTTCCATGTCAGACCGCCTGACATCCCGCCTCAGCTTTCTCGATCGCTACCTCACGCTGTGGATCTTCGTCGCCATGCTGGCCGGCGTGCTCGCGGGATGGGCGCTGCCCGGCATCGCGCCCTTCCTCAACCGCTTCAGCGTAGGCACCACATCGATTCCCATCGCCGTCGGCCTCATCCTGATGATGTATCCGCCGCTGGCCAAAGTACGCTATGAAGAGCTGGGCGAGGTCTTCCGCAACCGCAACATTCTCGCGCTCTCTCTGCTGCAGAACTGGCTGATCGGCCCCGCTCTGATGTTCGCTCTGGCAATTGTTTTCCTGCGTGGATATCCCGCCTACATGGCAGGCTTGATCCTGATCGGTCTCGCGCGCTGCATCGCCATGGTGATCGTGTGGAACGAACTTGCCAATGGTGACACGCAATATGCCGCCGGTCTGGTGGCGTTCAACTCGGTCTTCCAGGTTTTCTTCTATTCGGTCTATGCCTGGATCTTCGTCACCAAACTCCCGCTATGGTTCGGCCTGCGCGGGATGGCGGTCAACGTCTCCATCCGCGACATCGCTGAAAGTGTGTTCATCTATCTCGGTATTCCCTTCATCGCCGGAATGATCACCCGCTTTTCTCTAGTCGCGCTGAAGGGACGCGAATGGTACGAGAAGCGCTTCATTCCTCGCATCAGTCCGCTGACGCTGGTCGCGCTGTTGTTCACCATCGTCGTCATGTTTTCGCTGAAGGGGGAGTACATCCTGCGGCTTCCGTTCGACGTTGTGCGCATCGCGATTCCGCTGGTGATCTATTTTGTGCTGATGTTCCTGGTGTCGTTCTATCTGGGATACAAGCTTGGGGCGGACTACTCCAAATCGGCGACTCTCTCCTTCACCGCCGCGAGCAACAATTTTGAGCTCGCCATCGCCGTGGCCGTGGCCGTCTTCGGCATCAATTCCGGCGAGGCCTTCACCGCCGTAATCGGCCCGCTGGTCGAAGTTCCAGCCATGATTGGGTTGGTCAACGTCGCGCTCTACTTCAAGCGGAGGTACTACGCTAAGTCGGAGCTGCTGATCCCGGCCACGTCCCTGAACTCGGCCCTGAAGGAATGACAGATTCACGCCTGCGGCCGCATCCTCTGCAGAAGCTCCTGGCTGGCGCGTTCCGGATCGACCTGCTCAAACCCCCGTTCCAGCTTCACCGTCACCGCCTTGGGAGCCAGCAATTTCAGCGACTCTACCACATTGTCAGATGGCAGCTCCGAGCAGTCGGGACCCAGCACAATGTAGGCCACGTCCGAGGCGCTCAGCAGAATCTTGGCGTCGCGCATGCGGCACGTGGAAACCACCACGTAGCCTTGATGATCGAGCAGGGTGCGCACAAACGCGCACAGGTCCGGCGACTGATCGACGAACAGCACCAGTGGTCCCACGCCCTTGGGCAGAGGATGCAACTCCAGCGGCTCCTTCAGGAACGAGACGATGGCTTCCTCATCCGAATCGTAAACGCGAAAGATGCTGGACAGCTTCGTCATCTCCAGCAGCTTGCGGAAAAACGGTTGCGGAGCGGCCAGCCGCATGTCGCCGCCACGATTGCGCACGTGCGCCAGGAAGCGCACCAGCAGACCCATGCCGGTACTGTCCAGACGGGTCGCTTCCGAAACGTCCAACACCACATGACGGAATTCGATCACCGTGCGGTTCAGCGTGGCCTGCAGCATCGTCACCTCGTCGCCGGTAACAATGCGGCCCATGCACTTGACCACGTATACATTGCCGCAGGCGCGGCAATCCAAAGAGAGCGACATGCACCCCTCGCATTCCCGAATACCAAAGTGGAGCACGCCTTCAGGCGTGCCGGCTCGGTCACAGCAAAAATCCGGCTTCAGCCGCTGCGGGAACGACTGAGAAATTCCCGCGCGCATCCCTCGTGTCAGCGCACGACTTCACCGGCTGCTAAAAAACTCGGCTTTTGACTGCTTTGTGTCACGGCACGACTTTAGTCGTGCCGATGCCGTTCTATCTTTACAATGAGCCGGCTTCAGCCGGCGACACAACTCTACCATCGTCGGCGACGAACCTATCAAAATTTTGTGTGCGGGATTGAGAGAAGAGAATCTACGCTACGACACCGACCCCTCCTGCATCGTCTCGCTAGGTGCAGGCTGTGCGGGGGCCTCGAGTTGCTTGACGGGTACAGCCGCGGCCTTCTGTTTTTCTTCCAGCTCGATGTTGATGATCTCGCTCTCCAGCTGCCGCTTCAGATCGTCGCGCATCATGCGCGCCTGCGCCAGAAACTTCGCCACCTGGCGCATGATCTCCGGCAGCCGCTTGGGGCCGAAGATCACCAGAGCCAATAGCAGGATGAAAAGAATGTCAGGCATCGGGAACAGCCGTAGCTCAGGAATCGCTCACTCGGACGGAGGGCCAAACTCGCCCCTTACGCCTTCTTCTCGCCGTCGCCGGGCGTCTGGTCCTTGCCGTTCATCGAATCTTTGAAGCTGCGAATTCCCTCGCCCAACCCCTTGCCAAGCTCGGGCAGCTTCTTGGGGCCAAACACCAGCAAGGCGATAAACAGGATCACCAGCAGGTGCATCGGCTGAAACAGGTTATCAAGCATGTGTACTCCTGCCTTAAGGATACCTTATCCCCCGGCGAAGTTGCGCAAATTCAGCCCGTGCCGTCTGCCACTACTGTGGGATCAAACTTCCCCTTCAATCCTGCCAGCCACTTTCTCTGCCAGCCGAATGATTCCGTATGCAAGGCCAAGATCGAGCAGCCCTAGCGGGAGAAGTTGAATGTTGGAAAGGTGCTTGAACCGCCAAGGAACAAGAGCAACAAGAGCAATGTGATAGGCCACTATGATCGAAATCGTCGTCCAGAACCACGCCCGCCTTCTTAGGTCCCAAAACATCCTAACGGCGACAAACGTGACGATGCCACTAAACCATGCCGTACTTCCTCTACGAGGATCTCCGAGATAGGCAAAGCTTATGAATAACGGCGATGTACAAATCCCCGCCAGCAAACCCCATTTTCGCGTTATCGGGTATGTCTCCCGTCACGACGCAAAACTCCCTAATTGCTATCAGCTCATGCATGGCGAATATAGCGAAACCCGCCCTACTGCACGGTCGGCTTCTCCGCCTCGTCTTGCGCCAGCTTCACTTCCAGAAAAGCGACGTGCCCATCCTCCATCTCGGCCAGCTCGAGATACGTCTGCCGCAGCGGGCTGTGAGGGGTTTGCTCCACCAGCTTGTTGTAGAAATGCTGCGCGCTCCTCTCCGCGAGTAACGCTACCTGCAGTGCGCGCTGCCGCGCCGAAGCTTCGCTGTCAACGGCAAGAACGTCTCCCATGTTGAGCCGCGGGACCTCGATCAGCTCCACCAACTCGTCTTCCGTGTACAGCCGCTCGGGAACTCCGTACTGCTCCCAATACTTCCGCTCCAGCATGGCATGGTGACCGCGCTCCTCAACGGCCATCTCCCAGAACACGGAAGCAATCTCCAGCGACTCCCTGTCTCCAAACTCGGTAAACATCTCCGCCAGGCGGTGGTAGATCTCGGCGTTGCGGTCCTCGATGGAAATCGCGATTCCTAACGCCTCCTGCGGACTAAGCGAGGCAAACGTGCGTTGCATGGCATACCTTTCCACAAAACCAGAAAACTAGAAGCTACTTGGCCACCATGAGTCGGCGTTGAAAGGGCATCGGCTTCAGCCGTGCCGCCGAGAGGCGTCAAGCTGTGGGCTTTAGCCCCTGCGGCGAAAGCCCAACTTGCCCTCTTCTTGTGGGGTAGCTTTCGTTCGTCAGGCGGCATTTTAACTGCGAAGATGGCCGGATAGACGCAGAAGTGCACGGATAAATCGTTCACGGTTCCAAAATGGGAATTCAGGGATCGCTGTCATCCCGAGCGGACCTTACTTCCTGGCTTATTAAGACACTTGGTACCGGCCTCTAATTCCTTATGCCGGCTGTTTGACGTCTTCCTTGACTTCTTTGGCCTTCTTGGCGCGGTCGGCTTCGATCCGGGCGATCGTCCGCTTCAGCCAATGCTTCACGTTCTCTCGCAACTCCTCTTCCGTCTGCCCGGGCGTCGCAATCGTTACCCCATTCCGATTCAATGGGATGTGATGACACGGAACGTCGTCGGTGCGGTATTCCTCGGGCACAAAGTCGTAGAGCAGGCACTCATGGCAGGCGTGTGGACGCGTGGGATCGCCGTGGTTGGGGCAGGTCAGCGAATCCTGGAAGATCGAGGCCGGGCCCCACGGCGTGCTATACCAGTTCCCGTAGCCACCCTGCTCCAGGAAATTCAGTTCATAACGAAGGACTTCCAGCACATCGCGCTTGTCGTCGGACATATCGACACCCCCGGCAGGTAAATTCAGCGCCTTCACAAGTCCGGTCTTGGACTTGATGAGGTGGAGCTACCCCTTTCACCTACCTGTTCCCTGTGGCAATTGTTGCCTAAGCCGCACAAGCAGGCTGTGACATGCCTCACGTCCTAAGGTGACGCGTGCCCGTTGCCGTCGCCGCCCCAGAAATGGAACTGTCATCCCGACCGAGGGCTTAGCCCGACCGAGGGATCTGCGGTTCGTCCGGAGTGGAATAAACTCGGCGTTATTCTCCCCTACCGGCTACTGTCCCTTCTTCGCCGCCGGCGAGTTGCTGATCTTGATCTTCGTGATCTTCGGCGGATCGTACGGCCGGTCGTTCCGCGGATCACGCGCCAGCCGCGCAATCTTCTTCACCACATCGAGGTCCTGGCACTGCCCGAAGATGCTGTAGTGTCCGTTCAGCGACTCATACGGAA
>JASHXK010000491.1 GCA_030043575.1 Terriglobales bacterium | reverse complement strand
GGGCACTTTATGTTTTATGCACCGTATATGACCGGGAAGGATTTGGGATATGAGTCGGCCACGCCGGAGGCGCCTTATCTGGTGAACGCCGGCAAGCCGGATGCGCTGATGGTAGTAATCCCAGACTCAAACGCAGAAGCGAAGTAGGTTCGCTGATAAGGCGATATAGGAACATTACTATTGAGCAAGGTAACTCCTACCGGCGGCGAGCCACGGCAAGCCGCGGTAGGATTCCGCTACCATCCAGGCGCCTGCGGTCAGCGTTACAGAGACGACCGTCTCGCTCCACTGGAACGCATCTTTGGTGCCTGCCGCCACGATGGGTACCCACACCAGCAGCGTGAACATTCCGATCTGCCACGCCACGAGCACCGCTGCTAGCCGAGCACACACGCCGATCAGCACGGCGAGCCCCGCGACGATGAAGGCACAGCCGGTGAGGTACGCCCAAGCCGCGTGCCAAGGCAGCCATGCAGGTACCAGCTCGGCGGTATGTTGGAGATAGAGGAAATGCGCTATGCCGAAGGGGATCAGGGCCACGCCGTAGAGAACTCTGGCGATGCGCAGGCCGCTGTCACCGGTAGCGAAAGCGAGCCGCTGCCGGTCCCAAGCGGTTGCGAACCAGACATACAGTACCCAGGCGGCCGCCGCCATCGCCGCGATCATACAGGCTGCCCACCAATAATCCACCGCGGGCGCGAGGAAGATGCCGGGCACTCGCACCAGCAGCAGCCAAAGCAGCAGCCAGGCGAGCAGCACGCGCAAGGCGGTTGTGGTCGTACGCTGCCAAAGTAAGCCAATGCCGGTTATGAGGGAGATGATGGCGCAGAGGTAGGCCAGAACCGGTGCGTTATGCGGTATCGGCTGCCATAGCGAGACCCAATCGCCCTTGACCAGGCCAAGGATTCCGTTGCCGATCATGGTCGCCGCAAAGATTGCATGACCAACGCTCGCGATGCGCATCGCCTTATCCTCCCCACTCCGGCGGCAACACCCGGGTGAAATTCAAAGACCTACCTGCTACTACTTCCCAATCGAAAGGCGACACCGGTCGAAATCCGCAGAATGTTGTTGGCGTGGTAGGAATAGTTGGCGCGAATCCAGTCGAGCTGTATCGGTCGAATTACGAACACACCCTTCACCGGAACGTCGATACCCCCACCAAGAGCGAGTGTGAACGGGTTCTCGATGGGTGCATTAGGGAATGCGCCATCGTAGAGATGGGAGACGCCGAACAGAGCGTGAGCGAACGGTGTGATGTGCGGGGTGCGCAAGCTTACGCTTGGGCCGAACAAGAACGTGTACTCGTTGAAGTCGGCGAAGGGCGCCGGCCTCGCGTAGTAGCCTCCGAAATCTGCAGTGGCGCCCAGCCAGCGAGTGAAGTTGTACGTGGCCTGCGCTTCCCAGCCGTTCAGGTTCACCGCACCGACGCCATGGGCTCGGTCAAAATAAGAGTAGCCTCCGAACAATTCAAGCTGCGGCGTAGCTTCCTGGGCAACGGCGCCCAGCGCGCTTATGGTAATGATCCCCACAACATATGTGAGTATGCGGACCATCGTTCGGCCCTCCGTGCTGTGGGTTCGACGTTGAACTCCCTTTGTTGTTATCAGAGTTTCCTTCACGAGGCTATCGATGGTCGCCATTACCCAGCATCCAAAATGTTCTAGACTCTTGTGGGGAAGATTCGCAGATGCGCAAATCGGTTCTTGCCGTTTTCCTTTTCGCCACACTGTGTTTCTCTTCGGCAGTCGCGGCGCAATCCAAACCCGCTGCGCAAGCCAAACCATCCAAGCCTGCTCAATCCAAATCAACCGTCACCGATGCCGAAGGCCATCAATGGTGGCAGCACGCAGTCTTCTATGAGATCTATCCGCGCAGCTTTGCGGACAGCAACAATGACGGCATCGGCGATCTACCCGGCATCACCTCGAAGCTCGATTACCTGAAGCAACTTGGCGTCGATGCCATCTGGCTCACGCCCTGCTATCCCTCGCCACAGGTCGATTTTGGCTACGACGTCTCCGACTACGAAGAAATCGATCCCATCTACGGCTCGCTTTCCGACTTCGGCAAGATGCAGCAGGACGCGCAGCAACGTGGCATCCGCATCATCATGGATCTGGTGCTGAACCACACCTCCGATCAGCACAAGTGGTTCATCGATTCGCGGTCGTCGCGGAGTTCCAAGCATCGCGATTGGTACATCTGGCGCGATGGCAAATCGGCGGCAACCAGCGCAACCGCAGCCATCGGAGGAAAACAGCCAAAACAACCTGAGCCGCCGAATAATTGGATCGCTCTATTTGGCGGATCGGCCTGGCAGTGGGATGCAAAAACCAAACAGTTCTATTACCACTTCTTCTATCCGCAGCAGCCGGACTTGAATTGGCGCAATCCTGCTGTGCGAGATGCCATGTTCGACGTGACTCGCTGGTGGTACGACCGCGGTGTCGCCGGCTTCCGCCTGGACGCTGTGGGCGCGCTCTTCGAGGATCCCAATCTGCGTGACAACCCGGTGCTGCCCGGCAAGAACGCCTATGGCGACCCCAACATGAGGAATGTGTACAACTTCAACCTGCCCGAGGTGCACGACGTCCTGAAGGGACTGCGCAAGGTCGCCGACCAGTACGATGCAGTGCTCATCGGCGAAACCGCGACACAAGATATCGATCAGCTGCAGCAGTTCTACGGACCCCACAACGACGAATTGCAGCTGCCCATGGACTTTCTGTTCACCCGCATCGATAAGTTGTCGCCACCGGCGTT
>JASHXK010000490.1 GCA_030043575.1 Terriglobales bacterium | reverse complement strand
GCCGCGGGTCAGTTTACAAGTACGACATTCGCTCGCGCTATCACATGTATCGCGTCAACAAGGCTGATCCCTTCGCCTTCTATAACGAAATGCCGCCGCGCACCGCGTCCATCGTCTGGGACACCTGGTATGAATGGGGCGACAACGAATGGATGCGCGCGCGCCACGAACGCAACCGTTTCGACGCGCCCATGTCGATTTACGAAGTGCATCTAGGTTCGTGGATGCGCGTGCCGGAAGAGGGCAACCGCTCGCTCAGCTATCGCGAGCTGGCAGTGAAGCTTGCCGACTATGTTTCCGAGATGGGCTTCACGCACGTGGAATTCATGCCGGTCATGGAGCATCCGTTTTTTGGCTCGTGGGGCTATCAGGTCACCAGCTATTACGCGCCCAGCGCGCGTTTCGGCACGCCGCAGGATTTTATGCACCTGGTCGATCACCTGCACCAGCGCGGCATCGGCGTCATTCTGGACTGGGTGCCGTCGCACTTTCCCAATGATGAACATGGGCTCGCTTACTTCGACGGCACGCATCTCTACGAGCATGCCGATCCCCGCAAGGGTTTCCATCCTGAATGGAAGTCGTCCATCTTCAATTACGATCGCAACGAAGTGCGCGCGTTTCTCATCAGCAATGCGATCTTCTGGCTCGACCGCTACCACGCCGACGGATTGCGCATGGATGCGGTTGCTTCCATGCTGTATCTCGATTATTCGCGTAAACAGGGCGAGTGGGTCCCTAACCAGTTTGGCGGGCGCGAGAACCTCGGCGCGGTGTCATTCCTGCAGACCGTCAACCGCGAGGCCTACCAGAGTTTTCCTGACATTCAGACCATCGCCGAGGAGTCAACCGCGTGGCCCATGGTGTCGCGACCGACCTACATCGGCGGCCTCGGCTTCGGCATGAAATGGGACATGGGCTGGATGCACGACACGCTGCTGTTCATGCAGAAGGATCCGATTCATCGCAAATATCACCACAACAAGCTGACCTTCCGCGGATTGTATGCTTTCACGGAAAACTTCGTCTTGCCGCTGTCGCATGATGAGGTTGTGTACGGCAAGGGCTCGCTCTTCGGCAAAATGAACGGCGATGAGTGGCAGAAGTATGCCAACCTCCGGCTGCTGTTCGGCTACATGTACACCCAGCCCGGCAAGAAGCTGTTGTTCATGGGCGGTGAGATTGCGCAGTGGAGCGAGTGGAGTCACGACGCCAGCGTCGACTGGCACTCGCTGGGCTGGGCCGAACACCAGGGCGTGCAGCGCTGGGTGCGCGACCTGAACGCTTTCTATCGCACTGAACCCTCGCTCCACGAAACCGATTTCGTCCCCGACGGCTGGCGCTGGATCGACGCCGACGACTCCGACAACAGCGTGCTTACCTACATGCGGCTGCGCAAAGATGGCAGCGCTCCGATTGTTATCGCCGCCAACTTCACGCCCGTGCCGCGGCGCGGATATCGCGTAGGCGTGCCGCACGCGGGCCATTGGCGCGAGTTGCTCAACAGCAACGCGGCAATCTACGGCGGCACCGACGAGGGCAACTTCGGCGGCAGGATGACTGACGCCATCGCCTGCCACGGCTTCGACAATTCGCTGCTGTTGAACCTGCCGCCGCTGGGGATGGTGGTGCTGAAGCGATGATTTCACCACAGAGGCACGGAGGTCACTCAGTCTCGTCTTAGGCACTCTTGCCTCAGGCTTCTCCATGTGCTCTGTGTCTCCGTGGCGAACATTTTCATACGCCCGCGTGGGGTGCCTCTCGCTGTGTCCGGATCGCTTCCGGTAAACTAGTCTGTCGTGCGCATTCTCACCCGCTACATCCTGAAGGAAATCGCGTCGCATGCCCTGATCGGCGTGTCGCTGTTCACCTTCATCATTTTTATGCGCGACCTGGGGCGGCTGCTGGAGCTGATCGTCCGCAACAGTGCGCCCTTACCGAGCGTCGCCGAAATCTTTCTTTTCACGCTTCCCGCGACCTTTACCATCACCATCCCGATGGGCGTGCTCGTGGGCATTCTGGTAGGACTGAGCCGCCTGGCTGCCGACAGCGAAGTCACCGCCATTCGCGCCAGCGGCATGGGCGTGAGCATGTTCATCCGTTCGGTCGCGATCTTCGCCGTAGGGGCGTGGCTGCTCGGGCTCTGCAACAGCATTTATGTCGCTCCCAAATCGGCCATTGCATTGGATCATCTGCAGGAGCGGCTGAAGTCCTCGCAAGCATCGTTTGAAGTTGAGCCGCGCGTCTTCTACGAAGACTTCAAGAACATCGTGCTTTACGTGCAGGACGCGATTCCCTCCAACGGTCAGGCGCTGTGGCGCGGCGTTTTTTTGGCAGACATCAACGATCCGTCGTCTCCCAAGATCACGCTGGCCAAACGCGGCGCCCTGATCAGCGACGCTCCCGACAAGCTGCGCTTCCATTTGGAGGACGGAACCCAGCAGGAGATGGATCCAAAGGTCTCCGATCAGTACTCCATTACCACCTTCGAGAACACCGAGATTCCCATTGCCGTACCGACGGACGAAACCAAGCCGCACGACCTGTTGCCCGTCGCCGAACTCAGCCTGCACAGTTTGCGGCGAAATGCGGCTCGCGAGCGCGCGGCTGCCGAGAGCGTCAAGAGCTGGGATCCCGGCAGCTACACCTATGATCTGATCAAAGCTCGTTATTACGAGATCGAGTTCCAGCGGCGCTTCGCCTTGCCGACGGCGTGCCTGGTACTGGCCATGGTCGGTATCCCGCTCGGCTTGTCGGCGCGCAAGGGCGGCAAAAGCACGGGTTTTGTGCTGACCATCCTGCTGGTCGTGGTCTACTACTTTTTCTCCATGATCGGCGTGCAGATGGCGCGCCAAGGCAAGATGACACCCTGGTTCGGCGCCTGGATGGGCAACATTTTCTTCTTTCTCAGCGGACTGATTCTGCTGTGGCGCGTCGACCGCATGCCGATTGAAATTGCCAATCTCACTGCCGGATGGAAGCAGCTGCTGCAGAAGCTGCAGGCAATTGGTACACAGCGCAGAAGAATTACCGGCGGACGCAAGCTGGCGCCAGACTCGGCGCTGCACCGGCACCGCTTTAGTGCGCGCTTTCCCCTGATCCTCGACGACATGATTCTGCGCGACTTCGCGCTGTACCTGACGCTGATTCTGACCACGTTTCTGGTGCTGGCGCTGGTGTTCACGTTCTTTGAGCTACTCACCGACATCGTGCGTAATAAGGTGCCGCTGATCACCGTGGTGGAGTACCTGTGGAACCTGAGCCCGTCGATGATCTACCTGATGGCGCCGATGGCAGTGCTGCTGGGCGTGCTGATTACCTTCGGACTGATGGACAAATCCAGCGAGTTGATCGCGATGAAGGCCAGTGGCTTCAGCGTGTATCGCGCAACGCTGCCGGTCATCGTGATTTGCGGGTTGTTTGCGGCGGCATTGTTTGTTTTCGATCAGCTGTATATTCCGAAGACGAATCGACAGCAGGAGATCCTGCGCAACGAGATCAAAGGCAAGCCGCCGCAAACCTATCTGCAAGCGGATCGCAAATGGATATTCGGGCAGAACAACGAGATTTATTACTACCGCGTCTTCGATCCCGATCAGAATCGTTTTGGCGGGATCTCGATCTTCGAATTCGACCCCGACACCTTCCAGCTCACGCGGCGCCTCTATGCCGAGCACGCGTACTGGGACGAGAGCCTGCAGAAGTGGGTCTTCGATAAGGGCTGGGTGCGCACCTTGCGCGGCGCCTCCATCCAGGAATACCGTACCTTCGAGGTAGCCACTTTCAATGAGCTGCACGAGAACCCCGGTTACTTCAAGAAGGAAGTCAAACAATCGTCCGAGATGAGCTATGACGAGCTGGGGCGGTACATTGACGACCTGCAGCAAAGCGGCTTCGACACGGTGCGCCTCAAGGTGCAGTTGCAAAAGAAGATTGCCTTCCCGCTGATCACGCTGGTGATGGCCGTGCTGGCCGTTCCGTTCTCCGCGTCAGGGCGGCGTGGCGGTGCGCTCGTCGGGGTTGCGGTAGCGCTGGGCATCGCCGTGGTCTATTGGGTGACTGCCGGATTGTTCGAAGCCATGGGCGATGCCAATCAGTTGCCCGCTATGCTGGCTGCATGGGCGCCGGATTTCATCTTCGGCTTTGCCGGCGGATACATGCTTCTCCGGGTGCCGACGTAAAGCAGCTATGAGCCATGAACCGTGATCCATGGGCATAACCCGATTACGTTGCACCTCGGAAGACGCGACACGAATCCACCCAGGTCGGACGGCCATCTAAAATAAGCTGTCGGTGCTGATTTAGCTCAGAGCTCACGGCCCACAGCTCATAGCCAATGTTCTCCAACCTCCGCCCGCTGTTTCCCTATCTCCGCAAGTACCAGGCGACGTACTGGTTCGGCGCGGTCTGCGTGCTGTTCAACAATGGCATCTGGATTCTGTTTCCACTGGTTATTCGCCGCGCCATCGACGATCTGAACCACAGCGTCACGCGCCAGAAGTTATTTACCTACGCTCTCATGCTGCTGGCGGTCGCAGGAGCCAAAGCTATCTTCCAGTTCCTGACGCGCTGGGTCCTGATCGGGGTCTCGCGCGAAATCGAATTCGATCTGCGTAACGACCTCTTCGCGCACCTGGAGCGCCTCTCCTACAGCTTCTATCAGCGCACCCGCACCGGCGACATCATGGCGCGCGCGACCAACGACCTGAATGCCGTCCGCATGCTGGTGGGCCCGGGGATCATGTACACCGCCAACACCATCGTGTTCACCGCGGGCGCGCTGGTCTTCATGCTATACATCAGCCCGTGGCTGACGTTGTTCGCCTTTGCGCCGTTGCCCGTCTTCAGCATCGTGGTGCAGTACTTTGGCCGCCGCATTCACGAGCGCTTCGAGCGCATCCAGGCGATGTTCTCCGACATCTCGGCCCGTGCGCAGGAGAACTTCTCCGGTGCGCGCCTGATTCGTGCCTACGTCCAGGAAGAAGCCGAGATCGAGAACTTCGAGTGCGACAATACCGAGTACATTGCGCGCAGCCTGAAGCTGGTGCGGTTGATGGGCATGCTTTGGCCAACGCTGGAGACGCTGCTTGGCATCGCGATCGTTATCGTGCTTTTCGTGGGCGGGCGCGAGGTGCTGCTGCATCGCATCACCGTCGGCAGCTTCGTCGCCTTCAACACTTACATGGTGCAGCTCACCTGGCCGATCATCGCGCTGGGCTGGGTGATCAACATCTTCCAACGCGGCACAGCGTCGATGGGCCGAATTCACAACAT
>JASHXK010000489.1 GCA_030043575.1 Terriglobales bacterium | reverse complement strand
GGTCGCAGGTTGGTGTTGAAAATCGAAGCTGCGAGCTGCTGGCGGGCCATATTGATACTCCTTAAGGCTCATCTTGCGCAGAAGAGTATCATGCACTATCCGTAACGCAACTTAATTTTGGAGTGCGGGCTTAATTGATCGAAGCGAGAGGCTTGGCGCCGGCGGCGAGAGATTAGTTGGCGAAATCAGCGATAGCACCAGCTTTCCGGGAGTTAGTTGTGCTGTGGCGATTTCTCGCCAGCGTCATGCTAGAGTTCAACTTCGGTGACCGTGGTCACAACGCTACCGGGAGCAGAAAAACCAGGAACTCCTGTTTCTGGCATAAGGCTGGAGAGAATCAGGGCACCCGGAGTTGCAAGGCAAACGCCAAGAACGCAAGCGAACGCGTGGTGGGCGCTCGGCAAGTTCCTGCCCGCTGTCGAACGACTACGGCGTGATCTCGAAGACGACGCCTTGCTGATCGTTTCCACCTGAAGACGTCGTGCCGAAAATGTTTCCGCTGGCATCGAGGGCTACACTACCTCTGGGCATCCCGCCATCGTTTTCGTCCATGAAGTCGTAGAGATCGGTCAGCGTCCAGTTGCCATTGGACTGCGTCAGCTTGAAGACCGAGCCTGCACCATGGGCCCCGTCATAGAAGGTCGTGCCGTAAAGGTTGCCGTCGTTATCAATAGTCAGGCTGCTGTAGGGCCCGCCGCCGCCGCTGAGGCCATAGAGCACATTGAACGTGTAGTCTCCGCCGGACGGCGTCAGCTCATAGACCGTTCCGCCACGGTTTTCGCCGCCGTACGGGGTCGCGCCGTAGAGGTTGCCGGACTGGTCAAGCACGACACCACCCGCCGGGTACTCGCCATCGTTGCCGTTCTGGAAGCTGTACAGGACAGTCTGCGTCCAGCCGGAGCCGGAGTTGGTCAGCTTGAACACGGTGCCGTATCCCCCTCCCGTGCCGCCGATGGCAGTGGCGCCGTAAAGATTGCCGGCGCTGTCCATGGCCAGAGGTCCGACAGGATTCTGGCCATCGCTGCCTCCGGTGAAGCTGTACAGAAGCGTCCCCGTCCAGCCACTGCCGTTGGGCGACAGCTCGAACACTGTGCCGCAGCCGCCGCCGCAATTCCGGTTGCCGCCGTTTGCCGTCGTACCGTAGAGATTGCCGGCTGCATCGAAGATCAGCCCACCGGAGGGCTCGGAGTGGAACTGCTGGATGGTCGCCTCCATCCAGGGACAAATAATGCTGGCACAGGCTGCGGCACGCGGGTGGACGTTGAACGCCGTGCCTCCTTCGCCCGTCGTTCCATATAAGGTGCCGTCAGTGGCAATCGTCACCGTGCTGGTGGGAAAATAGCCATCGCCCGTATCAGTGAAGCTGTAGAGCGGGTTTAGCGTCCATGACGAACCGTGCAGCGTGAGCTTATAGACCACGCCGCAACCCCCGTCGCAGTCGCTGAGGTTGCCACCTTGATACGTGGTGCCGTAAAGATTGCCGGAGCGGTCCAGCGTCGGGCCGGCGGCAGGTTGGCCACCGTCAGAGCCGCCTGTGAAGCTATGGAGAACGCTGAGGGTTTGTGATTGCGCGGGTTGAGACAGGCCGGCAATGAGAAAGAATGCGGCGACCAGCGCGAACGGAAATCCGGTTGCGCGCAGGGCCGAAGTGCAACAGGCAGCATCGCTGGGCCTAGTCATACCAACCTCCTTCGTTGGAGCAAGCTCGGAGGCCACCGAGTTTACACCCGAAGGGCGACGGATTGCAGCGGGGATCGGTAGCTGTTGTGATCAGACCGGTAACACAACTCCACCGGCAACCCGCCGGGGGTCGGTTCAATGGGAGGATGTCGCCGAAGTGGCCGAGGCAACTGTCTGTGCTTCTGTCACTTCCGGATTTTCCTTCGTGTCCCAGGTGAGAATCTTCAAGTCCAGGACAAAGATGGAGTACAGCACCGGAACCATCAGCAGCGTGATGAAGGTCGCCACCGTCAGGCCGCCGATTTGCGCGTAGCAGAGCGGCTGCCAGAGCGGACCGCCGTGCGCAGCCAGCGGGAACAGTGCCAGCACGGTTGCGCCGACGGTGATCATCACCGGGCGCAGGCGAATGATGCCGGCATCGATTACGGCCTCTTCGAAGGGCTCGCCCTTGGCGTGCATCTCCTCAATGAAGTCGAACAGCACGATCACGTGGCTGATGATCACTCCAATCAGGCTGGCGATTCCGAGAAACGCCATAAAGCCGAAGGAAGTTTTCATTACCCACAGGCCATAGATCGCCCCGGCAACACCGTATGGCGCAGTAGCAAACACCAGCAACGGCTTGACCGCGTTGTTGAACTGGAAGAGCAGCGCCAGGTAAATCATGGCGATGGAAATCGCCAGCACCATCGTCAGATTGCGGAAGCCGTCGATCTGTTTGTTGTACTCGCCGCCGACCTCGATCTTGTAACCCGGCGGCATCGTCTTTTCGAACTCCTTCAGCTTGGGCAAAACGACGCTGGTAATCTCCGACGCCAGATGACCGCCGGCAGGGAAGGCGAAGATCGACATCTCGCGGAACTGATCGATGCGGATGATGCGATTGGTCATCATGCTTTTATCGATGTCGGAGATCTGCACCAGCGGGATCTTGGTGTTGTCGCCGGAAGAAGCCGAGTAGACGTAGAGATTCTGAATGTCGGACAAGCGCGAGCGCTCATTCATCTTCAGCCGCGCGACTACGGGGATATTCTGATCGCCATCCTGCAGCGAGGTGACGGTGGTACCGCTCATGGCGCTGGTAGCCGAATTGGCAACATCCATGTTGGTGATGCCGGCCAGGTTGGCGCGATCGGGATCGACCTGCAACGTCACTTGAAAGCTGTCCTTCAGCCACTCGTTGCGCACGCGTCGAGCCTCGGGAGCCGAGCGGACAATCTCTTCCACCCGCGACGTAATCTTGCGCATCTCGGCGATGTCGGCTGCGCTGCGTTCGGGATTGGAGCTGACATCGGCCTCGCTGACAATGCGAATCTCCACCGGATAGTTGATGGGATTGGTCTGTAGCTGGCGAAAATCGCAGCGCACGCCGGGCAATTGAGCGGTCAGGATCGGCTGCACCTGAACGACGAAGTCGGGCGTAATGTCTTTATTGGTGAGCTGCACCAGCACCTGCGCGTAGTTCAGCTGCTTCGGCTGCGGCGAGACCGAGAACCAGAAGCGCGGGCTTCCGCCGCCAACCCACGTCGTCACATATTTCAGGATTCGCGACGGCGAGCCGTCCTTCTCGGGATGCTGTTTGCCGTAGACGTCGGCCTGCTCGCGAACAATCTGCTCGACTTGCTGCGCAGCGCGATTGGTGGCATCGAAGTTGGCGTCGTTAGGCAGCCACACATCGATATACGACCAGTACTGCACATCGTCGGGGAAGAAGGATGTTTTCAACTGCGCGAAGAGAAATCCACCCAATATAAGGAATGCCAGGGAACCGATGGCGACCTTCCAGCGATGCTCAATCGCGAACTTGGCGACCGACGCATACTTACCGGTGAAGCCTTTCGTGCGGCGCTCTTCAATTGTCGCCCCCTGCTTGCCGGGCCGCAGCAGGTAATAGCCGAGCAGAGGAATGAAGGTCATCGAGGCGACACGCGAGCACACCAGCGCGACCGTCATCACTACGGGCAAGCTGTAGATGAACTCGCCGGTGGTTCCAGTGATCATCAGGAACGGCAGATAGGCGACGATGTTGGTGATGGTCGCGTACAGGATGGCAACTTCGATCTTGGTGGGCCCGAGCCAGGGCGCGATGATGCGCGGATGACCCTCGGCCAGCATGCGCTTGATGGAATCGCCGGCTACAACGGGATCGTCAACCAGCAGGCCCAGCGCGATGATGAGCGAAGCCACCGATACCTGCTGAATGTCGATGCCGAGGACGTAG
>JASHXK010000488.1 GCA_030043575.1 Terriglobales bacterium | reverse complement strand
AGCGCGGGTCCGTGCAGGTGCCATCCCTGAAGGGACTCCATTCTAAATGGAAACCACCCAGCGCTAGCCCCAAGCGGTGCAGAAGCGGCACCGCTCGGGGACCCCGCGTCGCGCTGGGCTATCATCCTCCGTCTCGCGTTGCGAGACTCGGGCGTCGCCGGTCGACGGTAGTTGACGGAGACCGCATCCTGCCACTGCGAGCGAACCACAGATCCCTCGGCTCCTCCACCCCGTCAAGCGCAAAATCGGCGCTCGACGGGGGCCCCGGCTGCGCTCGGGATGACAGGATGGGGCACAGGGCACTCCTCCGCTAAGGACGAAAAGACCCACCCGCTCAGGATGACAGAAACCAGATGCCGGTTGTCAGTGTTCTCCCCGCCCTGTCGCCGACGGAGGGCGACAAGGATGGGGCGCCCGAAGTCTTCCACAAGAGACGAAAATCCACCTAGCCAAAAGGAAGGTTAGGATGGGCCGCGCAATTCGGCACGGGGCACACGCGCGGGCGCGATAGTATGATGGGGCTTCTGTGAAAGCGAGCCGGGCGGAAGAACGGCCGGCACTGCGGAGGGATGGTCGATGGCATTGGGATCGTGGGGAGTGGGGCGCAAAGGCAATTCTCTTCGATACGCGGTTGCGTGCGTGGTGATAGCGGGGTGCGGGCTGCTGGTGGCGGGTGCCTGGCAACGGTCGTCGGCGCAGGAGACAAGCGGCGCGCCGGCTGCGGGCGGCGATCAGGTGGCTCGCGGCAAATACATTGTTGAGGACGTCGCGATGTGCGGCACCTGCCACACGCCGCGGCTGCCCAACGGGCAGCTGGATCGCACCCGCTGGCTGGCCGGAGCGCCCGTGCCGTATCTGCCGGCGCAGCCGACTTCGGATTGGCCGATCAACGCGCCGCGCCTGGCCGGGACGCCGCCGGCGACGAACGCAGGAATGATTATGCTGCTGACCACCGCAGTGTGGATCGATGGCACGCAGCTGCGCGATCCCATGCCCAAATTTCACATGACGCGCGCGGACGCCGAAGCCGTGGTGGCGTATTTGCGGTCGCTGCGATAACGCGTTGGCTGGCGCGCTGGTGTCGAGTCCGCGATTCGTCCGCTGTGCGCGGGAGAGACGGAGATGGAGAAGGCCGGGGGGCGCGGTGTGCGGCATTTTCGAACGTTCGTTCGAAGTTAATCGAGTGGCACGTTTGCGCTAGAAAAATCGCGGTTACCGTTTAATCTCAGCAACTTGCCAGGTTACTTTGTGACGTTCCACGAGGAACATTTTCGTAATTGTTCCACGTGGAACATTCTCCGGCTCGGGTTATTCGAAGAGATTTTCCTTCAGCAGTTTCTGTCCCGCCAGCGCGGTGTGGCAGGCCCAGACGGCCATTGCCGCAATCAGAACAAGAACGCACAACGTGCCACCGATGTACCAGGCGGAGAAATCGGTGGTGATAGGAATGCTGCCTACCAGGTCGGCGGTGAAGATGCCGACTGCGAGAGCGACGAATCCGAAGCGCAACACGACGAAGGCGGCGATGCCGTAAATCGCGACAACGGCGGGAACGATGATCGCAAGGTGATGCTCGCCATAAGACTTGACGACCGTCCAGAACGCGACGAACGCGAGCCCTCCTAGCCAGGGTTTGCGTAGAATCACGCGAAAGGCAAACATCAGGAAGAAGAACACCAAAGTCGCCTGGATGGAAAGCGCCGCGTGAGTGATCACTTCGTTCAGCACCGGCCGCGGCCCCAGCAGGAATCCGTAGGAGAAGAGGTCGGGCTCCGCGCCAATGTGCTTCATTGCCAGACCCTGAATCTCGAAGATCAGCGACCAGCTGACGCCGAGAATCACGCCGTAGAGAACGTCGCGCGCCACCAGCGCATCGCGAATGCGGCCGGCCATGAGCCGCGACCACGAGATGATGGCGTGCGGCCAGTGCCGGCGCACGAACGGCTCGATTGCGAGATAGACGATGTAGAACAGCGTGCCTAGAAACACCGCGCCGCTGGCTCCCAGAACGAAGAGGCCGAATGTGCCAAGGCTGGGCACAAAATGCGCGCTGAACAGCCACACCAGCATCTGGAGCACGACGATCAGCAGCCCCAGACGCAATGCGCCTTGCGGATCGCTCTTCTGATTGACGTAATTGTGGCGCGCCAGCAAAATCGCACCGGCCAGCAGCACCAGCAAAAACGCGACCAGCAAAACTTCCGGCGCTTTGGAGTGGCTGCTGTCTGCCGACGGCATGCGATCAGGTTCGGTCCACTGGCTGATCAGCCGGAAGAACACCGGCTTGCCACGCCAGCTTGCCGCCTCAACTCGCAGGGGCGTTGCCGTTCCCGGCCAGACGCCGGTCCACGCGGCGCGTTGATCCGACGAGCTCAGTGAGTTCCAGGTGGGCGCTGTCGAATGAAATTGCGCGATGTCGAGTCCGGCAAGATCAAACAGCTGCTTCCAGTCGTAAGACTGCGGCTGCGCTGGCGCGAGCGACTCGTCGACCTGCGGCGGAATTGCCGAAAACCGTTCCAGCCGGCCTTGCGGATCGAGCGTCACCGACGTCATGCCGGACAGAATCGGCGGCGGATCATCAGTTTGAACGATGCCCGGAGTCAGCAGGTTGCTGTGAATTTGGGTTGCGACGAGATAGTCGGGGCTCTGACGCCGCCAGTACGAGAGGATGGCCGGCCGGTTCTTGAGCACGACATTCCAGTTGGGATGCTCGCCACCAGCGTGATCCAGATACTCCAGGAAGTCGTTGTTGTAATACATTCCGGAAGCTGCGTCCACTGGCGGCGTGGTGTATCCGAGCTGTCGCACGACGTCGCGCGCCCGCTGCGCCAGCACTTCGGACGAATAAGGAAGATCCATGCGAGCCACGACGCTGGTTTGCGACGCCAGCACGAAGACGGCGATCAGTCCGACAATTGCCCCAAGCAACGCGAGCATCGCGGTGCGCACCGGCATTCCCGCCGTCTCGCCCGCAGCCGCCACAACTTGTGGCGACGGCGTCTCGCCCGCTGCCAGAGCGGCGGCCAGCGGATCGCCTCCCGGCAACGCCGCCGACACCGTCAACGCTGACGCCGGACGATTCGCGGGATCTTCTTCCAGGCATCGTAGGATCGCGCGCTCTACCAGAGGATCCAGATCGCGCACGATCGTCGACGGCCGACTGATCGCGCTGTCGCGGCGAACGCGAACAATCTCCTCGCGCGTCTTGCCCTGAAACGCCGGCTTGCCGGTGAACAACTCATACAGCACAAGACCGAGCGCGTAGATGTCGCTGCGCGCCGTCACCTCTTTACCCGCCAGTTGCTCGGGAGCCATGTACGCCGGCGTGCCGCTGCGCACATCCTCAATCTCGTGCGCAACCCCGGCCAGTCCGAAATCCATCACCAGCACTTCGCCGCGCCCGTCGAGCATGATATTCGCAGGCTTCAGGTCGCGATGCAGCACGCCTTTGTCATGCGCCGCAGCCAGGCCAGCGCAAATCTTGCGCCCAATCTCGATCGCCTTATCCGAAGGCAGTCGCCCGATGCGCCGCAGCAAGGAAGAAAGATCCTCGCCGTCGACGTACTCCATCGACAGAAAAACCTGTTTCTCAGCCTGCCCGATGTCGTACACGCGGCAGACATTGGGATGCGAGATGCGCCGCGCGATGCGGACCTCGTTGCGGAAGCGCTCCAGCATGTACTCATCGTTCATTGCCTCGGGCAAGAACTTCAGCGCGACCGGTTGGCCCAGACTGAGATCATCGGCGCGAAACACCTCGCCCATGCCGCCGCGTCCTAGCAGCGAGATGATGCGATAACGCCCGGCGATGAGCATGCCGGGCGCAAAGCGGCCTTCATCGCGCGAGCGATGCGACGATGGCCGCGATGGTGGAGGAGACTGGCGGGGTGGCGGATACGTTGGAGCTTCTGCCGTGGCGACAACCGCCATCGTTGGAGCCTCCATGCCGGAAGCCGCGCCAGACGGTCGTTTCAGCGCGCTGCCACATTGCGAGCAGAAAGGCGTGTACTGCTCAAGCTCCGAACCGCACGTCTGACAGCGCTCCACCCTCACCGGATCCCCACGAGACATAACGCTATATTACCCTGCTACGAAGGGACGCGGGGCAATGCGCGGCGATGGCGGCGTTGGTCCTATTTCTTAGGACCCAGCGGCTGCTAAGAAACTCAGTTTTCCGGCGTTTCGTATCAGGGCACGACTTCAGTCGTGCCGAAAAGCCGTTTCCTTTTCTTTACTGAGTCGGCTTCAGCCGACGACACAAGATTGCGGAGTTTCTCGGCGGCCTGTTGAGTAGAAGCGACCTCATTGTGAATTGGCTTATGTCAGGATCTGCAAGTGCTAAGGCTCAATTCTCCACGGCCCGTTTTAGTCGCTCGACCGTGCGCTCCTGCCCAAGATTTGTCATCACGGCGAACAAGCTGGGAGCGACGCCTTGTCCCGTGAGCGCGACGCGTGCACCGTTAATGAGTGCGCCCGCTTTCACGTTCTTCTCCTCGGCGAAATCGCGGAGCAAATTTTCCGCGCTCGCTTCGGTGAATTCCTCTGCGCGCTCATAGCGCGACGCAAGTTCCACCAGCATCTCGCGTACCGCAGCGCCCTTTAGAAATTTTTCAGCCGCTGCCGGATCGATTTGGAATTCATCGCTGAAGTACGCGCGGAACAAGGTCGCGAAGTCTTTCAGATTGCGGGCGCGCGGTTTCAGCAGATCGACAGTTACTGTCATCGCCT
>JASHXK010000487.1 GCA_030043575.1 Terriglobales bacterium | reverse complement strand
TCCGGCTTGAAATGCCTCTTCAGTGCATTCCAGGCTTTCATCTTGCTGTAGAACCTGAAGCGCGCTTTGCCTGCTGAGCGCGAAAGCTCTTCCATGTCCTGCAGCATATTCGGCACATCAACAAAGCGCGTGATGGGCACCGCCTGTTTCGACTCCTCGTCGACGAAGAAGTACGTCCCCAGCGAACAGTGCGGATGAGAGGAGATTGTCGGCACACCCGTGCCACGCAGCGCCGCCGTCAGCTTTGAGAACGGCGTGACGCAAGCCAGTGGGAACCAGTCGGCGCGCGGATCGGTGATACCGGTCTGCTCGCTGACACACCGCGCCAGATCAGCCAGAGTAAAGCGCTTGGCCAGCAATTCGTGCTTCGCGATGCGTCCGGTGAACGCCACCGGCTGGAAGCTGATGCCTGACACTGTGTCTATATTTTCGATCGCCATCCGCACGATGTCGCCGATCTGATGATCGTTCAGACCCTTCACAATCGTCGGGACGAAGACGATTTTCATCCCGGTGGCACGGCAATTTTCGATGACCTTCATTTTGGTATCGAGCAGCGCCTGCCCACGCACACGGCGGTAAATGTCCTCGGTCACGCCGTCGAACTGCAGATACAGCGTCGCCAACCCGGCCGCTTTCGCTTTGTGCGCGAATTCCAGACAGGCCAGTTCGATTCCGTTGGTCGCAGCCTGAATATGCGTGAAGCCCATCTCGCGCGCTGTCAACAGAATTTCGAAAAATTGCGGATGAATCGTCGGCTCGCCGCCGGAGAATTGCACCACGCGGCCATCCACCGGCCGCTCCCCGCGCAGCGTCGTCAGCATCCCGCGAACCTGCTCTAGGCTGGGCTCATAGACATATCCCGCGACATTCGCATTGGCGAAGCACACCGGACAGGTCAGGTTGCAACGGTTCGTCAGGTCGACATTCGCCAGCGCCGTGTGCGAGGTGTGCATGCCGCACAGGCCGCAATCCGCCGGACACGACGTCCCGCCCTCCACTTGCGGATTCGACAGGCCCAAACTGTCGCCGAAATTCCACTCCTCCATCTTGAGATACAGCTCAATGTCGCTGAAAACGATGTCGCGAAAATGCCCGTGCTCGGGGCAGCTTTTCTCCATCACAACCTTGCCTTCGTCGGCAAAGATGTCGGCGCTAATCACCTGGCTGCATTCCGGGCAGAGCGACTCGGTCTGCTTCGGCAAGCCTTTCTGCAACGGCTTGATTGGAGCGCCGGTGTAGGTTACGTCGGGTTGCAGAATGCGCAGCGTCGGTCGCTTGCGCGAAACCAGCCGCGGCCATTCGTTGTCATCAGGTACTGTAGGAAAGTTGGCTGCCGGAGAAATCGTCTGTGTGCTCACTGTAACCTCGCCTGGGCTAGAGCGGGCGCGACAGCGGATGATGGGATGGTAGTAATCGGGCTATGACAGGCGCACCGCCGCGCTCCTCAATCTCAAGATTGTCGCTCGTCCCGATTCAGAGTTGCAGTGTCGCGTCTCACCCATAGACGTGAAGCGGCTGTGCAGCGAACGGAATTGGCTGGATTTGAACGGCAAGAATCGACGGCTTAACCGTACCTGAGAAAATGACCCCGCTTCACGCAAGCCCGCATTGCATCACTTGTCCCCCTTGGGGCCGGTAGGCTGCTTGCAGGTATCGATCGCTATCTCTATCGGCTCCTTCGGTCCTTTGTCGCTGGTGGCGAACTTGCCGATTCCTTCCATCGTCGTGTCATCCGGGATGAAGCCGTGGTACCTCAGCCAGGTTCGCACGGTGAGCGCCCGCTTCTCTGCGACGATCTGATTGTTCTTTTCCGAATTATCCGCACCCGAGTAGGCGGTAATCCGCACGGGGTGTTTTCCTGCCTTGGTAATCAGCGGACCGAGCGCATCCAGAGTCTGTGCGGCATCGGAATTGAGTGTCCACCGGGCTGCGCCGAACAAGGCGTCGGCATTTACAACAAGTTCTGTGGAGCACTTCCCATCGGTTTGCGTGATCGCCTGACTGCCTTTGGGAATGGGCGGTCCACTTGGCTTATGCGCGGCACTGCGTGGCTCAGTGATGGGCGCTGGCGGCGCCGCACTGCCTGACTGCTGCGCAAACACCGGGCCGCCTCCCGTCATTCCCAGGCAAGCACCAACTAAGACCATCGCCGACATCTGCAATTCCCAGCGGCGCAGCACTCTCATTCCCTGACTCCCCTTTCTGTCGACCACAATTATTTTGCATCGATACCAGCGGAATGTCATAGGTTACTATGCCTTTTCGCTCTAAGTGCGCGGGAATGCCGCCGCACACCTTTGACGAGTAAAAGCAGCGTAGAATCAAGCTCATCTCTAGGACAACCGCTGTAGAGAATGGGAGAAAAGGAGCCGAGACTGATCTGCCAGCTAGTCGCCCAAGGGTGGTGACCGCCGCCATCCGGGCGCCGAATTCCTACCTGCAATTCTCTACCACTTTTTTCGTATAGGAGGATTGTGGCGAAAGATGCTATAGGGTACATACTCGTAGGCCTCGCCACGTATGAAGCCATCACGACGCCATACCATTAGCGTTGCGGTTGTCGAAAGTGATCCTGTTCGCTATGTGGGACTGCGCGCAATCTTGTCTTCCGAACGCGACATTCAGGTGCGCTCCGCAACTGTCGCTTCGGTGGTGCAATCCCAGAATGACCATGTGATCGTCCTGGCGGTGGATCGCGGGACCGTATTCCTGAACGCGATGGCCACGCTAAAGACACGACAACCTGGCGTCCGAATCATTGTCACCGGACCGGAGAATCGTGACGAGGACGTTCTGCGCGCCATCGCCGCGGGAGCAAAGGGTTATGTTTCGGAAGAAGCTTCACCGGCGGAATTCAAGAAAGCGGTGCGTGAAGTTCATGCGGGCTCCGTATGGCTGCCCCGGCGGGTGCTTGCTACGTTTATCGAGCGCTCCACTTATATCGCCCGTGTCAGCCATTCGCGCAAGGAAACGATCATCAGCAGCCGCGAGCGTCAGGTCCTGCGGTTGCTGGTGGCCGGCTGCTCAAATCGCGAGATCGCCAAAGAACTGGGTATCATCGAGCGCACCGTCAAAGCGCACGTCGCGCAGCTGTTGCGCAAGATCGGTGTACCCAATCGCATCGCCCTGTCTGTGCATGCGGTAACGCACTCGTTGCTGGAGCCGCAACAATAGGAAGCGGTGCCCGGCGGCGCAGCCGCTCCTGATATTCGTCAACCGCAACAGCGCGGTATCATCGTCTGTCATCATGAAAAATCTGGGCATCCTACTTTCCGGCCGCGGATCGAATTTCGAGGCTATCGCCGACAAGGTCGAGTCCGGCAAACTCAACGCGAACATCGCGATTGTCATCTCTAACCGTGCCGATGCGCCGGGCATCGAATCGGCGCGGAGCCGTGGGCTCAAGGCGCAAGTGATTCCGTCCAAAGGCAAGGTCCGCGAGGAGCATGATCGTGACGTCGCCGCCGCGCTATGCGCGCATCGCGTCGACCTCGTCTGCCTTGCCGGCTACATGCGATTATTGTCGCCCTGGTTCGTGCAGCAGTTTCCTAACCGCATCCTCAACATTCATCCCGCACTATTGCCCGCGTTTCCCGGTCTCGAGGCTCAGAAGCAAGCCTTCGACTACGGCGTCAAGGTCTCCGGCTGCACCGTGCACTTTGTCGACGAGAATCTCGACCACGGCGCGATTATCGTGCAGAAGGTCGTGCCCGTCCTCGACGGCGACGACGAACATTCGCTCGCCGCGCGCATCCTGGAGCAGGAGCACATCGCCTACACGGAGGCGATCGGCATCGTACTCGAGGGAAAGTTCAGCGTCGAGGGTCGAAGGGTGATCCTCCGCTAGAGATGTGACCACGTTAAAATGACCATGGTCACTTGGAGATGACCATATCGTGCCTAGAACTGCTGTCAGAAGAAAGCCGGGCTCAAGAATCCCCGCTGCCGGCGCTGCGAGAGAGATCGCCGCCGGAGAATTTAAAGCGCATTGTCTTGCATTGATGCGCGAGATCGCCGACATGGGTAGCCCTGTGTTGGTGACCTCTCGCGGTAAACCCCTAGTGGAGGTTGTTCCCGCCTGCAATAGACGGAATGCCAAGAAAGGCAAGAAGAGAGATGATTTTCTGGGACGCCTGGAAGGGATTATGAAAATCAACGGCGATCCGGACGATCTGATCAAACCGATATTCGCGTTGGAAGATTATGACATGCTGAAATGATCCTCCTCGACACTCACGTGCTGGTGTGGTCGCAGCTCAGCCCCAGAAAAGTGTCGCGAGCGGCCGCGGCAGCTATCCGGCGCGCTCGCGCCACGGATGGTGTGGCCATTTCCACTATTACGCTCGTGGAATTGGCCGGTCTTCTCTACCGCGGAAGAGTGGAGTTGCGAGGCACGTTCGAAACCAGTTTTCGGGAACTTCTCGCCGGTGTGATCATTAAACCGATTACACTGGAGGTTGCCCTCTTCGCAGTCCACTTTCCGCTCGATTTTCCGAACGATCCTATGGACCGCATTATTGCCGCCACTGCTCGTGCGGAGAATCTGCCGCTGGTCACCGCCGATCGGCGCTTGCTGGACTGTCCGCTTATCAAAACGGTCTGGTGACTGGCAAAGAATTGGCCGCGCCCGCTGGCGGCATTACAGCTCGTAGTGCAGCAGCGAAAACACTTCGTAGTCTTTCAGTTTTTCGCGGCCTTTCAGACCATCCAATTCCACCACGAATCCCATACCGCAGATGCTGCCGCCTAGTTGCGTAGCCATATCAGCGGCCGCCTTCGCGGTGCCGCCGGTCGCCAGCAGATCATCGCATATGAGTATGCGCTGGCCGGGCTGGATCGCGTCTTTGTGAATCTCCAGCGTGTCCTGGCCATACTCCAGGTCATATTTCCACTGCAGGACTTCAGCCGGCAGCTTCTTGGGCTTGCGCACCGGCACGAAACCGGCATTCAGCCGGTAAGCCAGCGCCGGGCCAAAGATGAAGCCACGCGCTTCGATCCCAAGGACGAGTTCGATGTTGTAATTGATGTAGTTCTCGGTAAGCGCGTCAATCAGGCGTGCGAAGCCGCGACGATCCTTCAAGAGAGTCGTAATGTCGTAGAAAAGAATGCCCGGCTTCGGGAAGTCAGGCACCTCGCGAATCAGCGACTTCAGATCTTCACAGGTGATGGCCGGTTTCGGCTGCGTCACTTACCAGACTCCTTCGATGCGAAATGATGGCGCGTCCAACAGCGGCGCCTTGGATTCGCCCACATGATCGACACGCGAGGCCCGTGGACCTTGTTCCAGCTTCTGGCGAAGCGAGTTGAGCCGCTCGCGCGTACCCGTGGCCATGACTTCGACATCGCCATTGTTGCAGTTGCGCACCCATCCGGTGACGCCGAGCTGCGCCGCCTCGCGCTCCACGAACCAGCGGAAGCCAACGCCCTGCACGCGTCCTGAGATTACGAAGCGGCGAGTTTCGAGATCAGGCATAAGGCAGCAATTGGCAACACTTCCGCCTAGCATTGTCGCGGTAATCCCAGGCACAAAACCGTAATCCGTGCTCCATCTATCTGCAGGACGTCGTTTAATTACGTCCTGTTTTCTAGTTTGGGTTCCCCCACTACCAGATTTTGCTAATTGCTAATCACTTGTTTTCTCACATCCTTTTCGGCGAAGCTTTGCCCAGCAAACCAATCAGAGCCTTGCCTGCGGAAGGCGTCTTCACTTGGCCCTGCAGGATAATCTGCTTTGCATTCAGATCCTTGCCGTAGAGGTTCTTATTGGCATCGTCGTCGGACCGCAAGGTTGAACCAGTCAGCGAGATTCCAGCAAAAATGCCACGATTGCGCGACCACGACAGAATCTCTGCCTTCATCACCACATCGGTCTCGGCCGACGTGGTGCGGCCGACCGGACCTGCGGCAACCGAAGCATCACCGCCCAGCTTCACCTTGCTGGTCATCACCGAGGTGGCGCCCTGTTCGTTCATGATCAGAAGCACGAAGTCCGTCGCCTGGCCGCCAGCCTGCAATCCAAAACTTCCGCCTTCCAATGCGAAGAACGCCGGTGCGCTCCAGGGACCGCGGAACTGCGAGCCCGAGCGGCAGGTCATCACGCCGCGGCCATAGCTCGCTCCCACCACAAACGCACCTTTCTTCACTGATGGGAAAACCACCACGCAATACGATTTGTTGAGCAGGTCTTTCGGAATACCCTGATCCGGCATATCGAGAACCGCCCGCATGACATCGTACGATGACGTGAGCCGTTCAGCCTCTTTCTGTTGTGCGACCACCGGCAACGCGAAACCAAGACATAGTGCGACAACGAAGAACTTCCTCATCTCCTCACCCCCATAATGAA
>JASHXK010000486.1 GCA_030043575.1 Terriglobales bacterium | reverse complement strand
CAAAAGCCATCCGACGGCGTTAGATGGCGCATACAGGAGAAACAGCCGTTGCACTGCGTTCCGCGTGAAAAGCCGGGGCGACCGCTTTTGCCCATGGGCTGCCAACTGCCCGAGGATGAGAGCACGCTCATGGAGTGCATCCTGCAGGCACCTGCCATGAGCGTCGCCCGCATCGGCGACTTCATTCATGCTGGTGACAAAAGCATTCAGGGCGATCACTCTTGCCCGCAGCCGCTCCTTTTGATGTATGGATTGCCGGGCCCCGAGCTTGGCCGCCGTGAACTGCAGGAACGCAATCAAACCGCCCGCCGTGATCATCATCGGCTGGAAACGCAGAATCTGCAGGAGATAATCCACGAACGACCTCCCGATTCGGCGACGAGCTTTGCGCTGGTGTCGCGGCCATCTTAGCTGAAGTTCTCGAAACTCGAAACTGGTCTTGAAACTCGAAACTCGAAACTTGAAACTGCCTGTCAAAACTCTTCTAGAATTGAATCGATGTCGGAAGTGAAGACACCTCGTCTGACGGAGATGGTCAAAGCTGCCGGTTGAGCCAGCAAGCTAAGTCCAGCGGTGCTGGACTCGGTGCTTGGGAAATTAGCCCGGCAACATGACCCCAACGTCCTGATCGGCTTTGACACCGCCGACGACGCCGGAGTGTATCAACTCACGCCCGAGTTGGCGCTGGTGCAGACCGTCGACTTCTTCACCCCCATCGTCGACGACCCCTTCGTCTTCGGCCAGATCGCCGCCACCAACTCGCTCAGCGACATCTACGCCATGGGCGGCCGTCCCATCAGCGCGCTGACGCTGGTCTGCTTCCCCGACAAGGGCGATCCCAAAGTGCTCGAAGAAATGCTCGCCGGCGGACTGTCGAAGATGGTCGAGGCCGGCTGCACCGTCATCGGCGGGCACAGCATTCGCGATGACGAGATGAAGCTCGGCTACTCCGTCACCGGCACGATTCATCCGCAGAAGATTCTCGCCAACAGCGCCGCGCAGGCCGGCGATCGCCTCATCTTTACCAAAGCGGTCGGCACCGGCGTGATCTCGACCGCGATCAAGCGCGGCGAAGCCGACTTCACCTGGATTCGCGCCGCCGTGCATTCCATGACGACGCTCAACAAGACGGCAGCCGAAGTCATCACCGCCGGCAATTTCGCCGTCCACAGCATGACCGATGTCACCGGCTTCGGCCTCATCGGCCACGCGCGCGAGATGGCCGTCGGCTCCAAGGTGAGCCTGCGCATTCGCGCCTCGCAGGTGCCGCTGCTGCCCGGCGCTTTCCAGTGCGTGAAGCATGGCCACGTTCCCGGCGGACTCAAGGCCAATCGTCAATTCACTGAAGGCTGTGTCGAAGCGGAAGACGGCATCCCGCCCGACCTGCTCACTCTTCTTTATGATCCGCAAACCGCCGGAGGCCTGCTGATCTCCGTCGCTGCCGCCGATGCCGGCCGCCTGCTAACCGAGCTGCGCAACGCCGACGTCAATGTGAGCGAGATCGGCGAAGTCGTCACCAAGACGAAGCCCCTCATCGCCATCCTGCGCTGACGACTGCGACCGCTATTCGGTGTCGGCATTCAACCGCGCCCTATCAGTGTGTCATCCCGAGCGCAGCCGAGGGATCTGCGGTTTGTCCGGAGTGGAAGGACCTTCCGCAGCACGTGCCCCGCTTGAACCTCCTGTGGTCACTCAATCGTGCAACCCAGCCCAGCCGCAACGCCTGCGCGTTCCCGCGATGCTATTCTCCCCAAAATGCCGACCAACCCAATCGCGCCTTTCCTTCGTCTCTGCAGCATTCTCGCCGTGATCTTCTTCGCCGCCATAGCCCCTGCTCAACAAAGCGACGCCGTCCCTCCCGGATACTCCACCAGCGTCACCGGCGGCATCCACGACTTCGATTTTTATGCCGGTGCGTGGACGGTTCAGTCGCGCGGATTGAAGGCCCGCAACGCCGGCAGCAGGGATTGGAAGGAATTCTCTTCCGTAATCTGCGTGACTCCTTATTTAAGCGGCGGAGCCAACGTCAGCCAAATGTATTCCCCGGCATCGGGCAGCGCCGGTCTGACGCTGCGAACGTTCGACTTGGCCAAACAGCAATGGTCAGTGCACTACATCAGCGGCAAGACCGGGCAACTGGATCAGGGTGTCTTCGGCGGTTTCGACGGCGCGCAGGGCAAGTTTTTTGGCCTCGATGAGGACAACGGTCAGCCAATCAAGGTTCGCGTCCTGTGGACCCAGGTCGACCACGATCACGTTCACTGGGAGCAGGCGTTCTCCTACGACAATCGCACCTGGGAGGTGAATTGGATCTCTGACATGACCCGCGCCAGTCCCTCCACAACCTGTGCGGGCGGCCAGCCCAAGCGCTAAACCAGACTCGAGGAATGTGTCATCCCGAGGCCGGCGCCCCAGGTTCGCAGCCGGTGCTGGGGTGCCCCATGTCTCGCGCTTTCGAGACATGGCTGGAGGCGGTGCCCGCATCCTTACATAACCCAGGTCTCGAACCCCGCGAGACCACGGGCACCCGCGGTTCGCCCGTAGTGGTACGATTTCCCCGCTCCCACATCGGTCCCCGCGCCTTCCCATCCTGGCCCATCTGCCAATTTCCCTCGCCCAAAATCGCCGCGAAGATGTAAGATGTTCCCCAACTCTTATACGGCGATAGGCCGCGCCCTGCGGAATCTAAGCGAGGACCGCAGCGCGCACCAGCAGGCCGATAGAATTCGCCCGGAGAGATTACCGTTTCCCAGCTTTTGGCCTTGGCCAAAGCACACTGCTTCCACACCCACGAGGAGATACGATGCGGTCATCGAGGATTATTGCGTTAGGTTTGACATTCCTAATCGGCTTATTTCTGCCAGCGTGTGGTGGAGGCGGCAGCAGCAACAACAATAACAACACTACGGCGCTGGGCATCACCTCGACGAACCTGCCGCAGGCTACGATCAACCTCCCCTATACCTTTGTGTTTCAGGCGGCCGGCGGCTCCGGCACCTACACCTGGAGCATCAGTGCCGGAACTCTGCCTCCGGGCCTGACTTTTAGCGGTTCGACGGCGGTGCTGGGCGGCACGCCGACCATGGCCGGCACCTTCAACTTCACCGTCCAAGTCACCGACACCCCCGGTAACAACGCAACCCAAGCCGAGACCCTGGTCGTCGGCGGAGCCATTGGCATCCAATGCAAGTCCTGCTTAGCCAACGCTCCCATGTTGACGCTGCCCTCGGGCAAGCCCAACGTGCCCTACACCGCAAACTTCGCTGCCGTCGGCGGAATCAGTCCTTATACCTGGTGCGTGCAGGAGACCAGCGGCACTTGTGACAACGGCTCGGGCGGCGCTCTGCCCGCCGGTCTGACCATCAGTTCTTCCACCGGTACCATCTCCGGCACCCCGACCACGCCAGCAGCTCCGACGACCTTTACCATCCAGGCCACGGACTCCGAAAATCCACCGTCGAAGGGCACGGCGCAGATCACCATCTCCATCTTTGGCGTGACTACCATGTCGCTGCCGGCCGGCGAAATCTACGTTCCCT
>JASHXK010000485.1 GCA_030043575.1 Terriglobales bacterium | reverse complement strand
TTTAAAGATCCGCAGGGTAAAGGCTTCCACATCATTCAATCGATGATTGCGGTGAGCACCGGCGGACTGACTGGCCTCGGGCTGATGGAAGGCAAGCAGAAGCTGTTTTATCTGCCGGAGCCGCACACTGACTTTATATTTGCGGTCACTGCAGAAGAGCTGGGATTGTGGGGATCGCTGCTGGTGGTTACGCTCTTCGGCATCTTCTTATATCGCGGCATTCGCACCGCGCTGCGCACCGAGGACATGTTTGGCAAATTCCTTGCGACCGGCATCACGGCGATGGTGGTGGTGCAGGCGTTGTTCAACATCAGCGTGGTGCTGGCGATGATGCCGGCGAAGGGCATTCCCCTGCCGTTCATCTCCTACGGCGGCACGTCCCTCTTCATTACTCTGGCCAGTGTCGGAGTTCTGCTCAACGTTACCCAGCAAGCGGATTGACGATGCGCGTGATGGTAGCAGGCGGCGGCACGGGAGGACACGTGATTCCCGCGCTGGCCATCGCGCAGGAGCTGCGCTCGTGTTATCAGGCGGAGGTTGTGTTTGTCGGAACGCAGCGCGGCATCGAGACCCGCCTGGTTCCTGCAGCTGGATTCCAGCTACGCCTGATCGAAATCGGTGCGTTGAAACGAGTCAGCCTGGCAACACGGCTGAGAACGGTGTTCGATCTTCCCCGCGCGCTGATGACGTCAGCGCAACTCCTTCGCGAGTTCCGTCCTGATGTGATGATCGGCGTCGGTGGCTACGCTTCCGGTCCGGCGATGTTGACGGCGGCGCTGATGAGCGTTCCCACGCTGGCCTTCGAGCCGAACGTGGTTCCGGGCTTTGCCAATCGCGTGCTGGCGCCGACGATCCGAGCGGCGGCAGTACACTTCGCCGAGACCTGTCATTACTTCCGCAATTGCTATGTGACCGGCGTTCCGGTGCGGCGCGAGTTTTTCCGTGTGCCACCGCGGCTGCAAAACTCGCGTCCTACGCTGTTGGTGTTTGGAGGCAGCCAGGGCGCGCATGCCATCAACCGTGCGGTCCTCGATGCGCTGCCTAAACTCATCGAAGCGCTGCCGGAGATTCACATCATTCATCAGACTGGCGAGAAGGACTATGCCGAGGCGCAGGCGGTGTATTTGAGCACGATGACTTCGGCCGAAGTCTCGCCGTTTATCGACGACATGCCCGGTGCATTCGCGCGTGCCGATCTGCTGCTTTGCCGCTCGGGAGCGAGTACGGTGGCGGAGGTCACCGCGGCAAGCAAGCCGGCAATCTTCATTCCTCTTCCTACCGCCGCAGACGATCACCAGCGGCATAATGCCACGACATTGGCTAATGGCGCCGCCGCGCGGCTGCTGTTGCAGTCGGAGCTGTCGACGGAGCGGCTGGTGAACGAGATCACAACGCTGCTGCGCGATCGCCCCAAGCTCGCCCAGATGGCGGAAGCGGCGCGCGGTTTTGCCCATCCCGACGCGGCTGCTAAGATTGCATCTCTTGCTGTGCGGCTGGCAGGAGTGGAGAGCCAGAGCGCGAAGGCGTAATCCGGTTGTCGGGTAGAGCTGGCCTTAAGGCCAGCGTCCAAGCGCTTCCATTGTGTTTCCTAAGCCGGCTTCAGCCGGCGACACGGACTGTCGTCGGCTGAAGGCCGACTCAGAGAGAAAACGAACGGCTTATCGGCACGACTAAAGTCGTGCCCCGACACAAAGCGCTCCAAACGCGAGTTGGGCAGCCAGTGAAACGACTCCGATAGGGAGCGTGGCTGAGACGCGGGCCTGAAGGCCCGCTCTACCGGGGAGATCGGCCCGGCGACGCGAACCTGAAGGTTCGCTCTACCTCATGTTTGCAAAGATCCAACGCGTCCATTTCGTCGGCATCGGCGGCATCGGCATGAGCGGCATCGCCGAAGTGCTGCTGAATCTCGGATACAAGGTGTCCGGCTCCGACCTGCGGCAATCGGCGGTGACGGCGCGACTGGTTAGTCTGGGCGCTGAGATTCGTGAAGGCCATAATGCGGAAAATGTCGGGGGCGCAGAGGTCGTGATCGTTAGCTCGGCGGTGCGGGGAGACAATCCCGAGATCGTGGCAGCGCACGAGCAACACATTCCGGTGATTCAACGCGCCGAGATGCTGGCCGAGCTGATGCGCCTGAAATACGGCATCGCCATCGCCGGGATGCATGGCAAGACCACGACGACTTCGATGGTGGCAGCGGTGCTGGCAGCAGGCGGCCTGGATCCGACGGTGGTTGTTGGTGGACGAGTTGACGCCATGGGATCGAATGCGCGGCTCGGCAAGTCTCACTATCTGGTTGTCGAAGCCGACGAGAGCGATCGGTCTTTTCTGAAGCTGTCGCCGATTCTGGCGGTGGTGACGAACATCGATCGCGAGCACATGGACTGCTATCGCGATATGGAGGATGTGGAACAGACGTTTCTGCGCTTCATGAATTCAGTGCCGTTCTACGGCATGGTGGTCGCGTGCAACGACAATGACGATCTGCGGCGCTTGCTGGCAGGCGTGCGGCGCCGGACGCTGACCTACGGCATTCGTGAGGATTCGGACTTTCGCATCTCCAGCCTGCGCTGCGGCGCGAGCAAGCAGACTGCGGCGCTCAGCAAATTTCGGGTCAGTTATCGCGAAAAGGACCTGGGCGAGTTTGAGCTGCGTGTTCCGGGAGCGCACAACGTCGCGAATGCCACAGCGGCCATCGCGGTTGGAATCGGACTCGACATGCCTGTCGACGAAATTCGGCGGGCGCTAGCGAGCTTCAATGGAGTCGACCGGCGCTTCCAGTTGGTCGGCAGCGCCGACGGGGTAACCATCATCGACGATTACGGGCATCATCCGACGGAAATCCGGGCGACGCTGGCAGCCGCGAGGCAATGTGGCTTCGAGAAGGTGCACGTCATCTTCCAGCCGCATCGCTATACGCGAACGCAACTCCTGCTGGACGAATTTGCAACGTCCTTCCGCGATGCCGATTCCGTTCTGGTGCTCGACATCTATGCGGCGAGCGAGCCACCCATTCCCGGAATCACCGCTGAGTTGCTGGCCAATCGCATCACGGAAGACGGCGGTCAGGAAGCGCTCTATCTTTCGTCGTTCGCAGAGGCGGCGACCTTGGCCAGCGAGGCGGCGAAGCCAG
>JASHXK010000484.1 GCA_030043575.1 Terriglobales bacterium | reverse complement strand
GTCCCGCCCGAAGCCGGAGGTCCCGGCGGCGAGTCTGGGCCGATCGCGGTGCCGAAGAAGGGCGATACCGAAGAGCCCCCTCCGCCGCCTAAGCCCAAGCCAACTGACATTCCGGAATTTTCATTGCACGTCGACGTGCCGGTGGTCACGGTAGACGCTCAGATTCTTCAGAAGAACGGCTTACCCATCAATCTGCCCATCGAGCAGGCACAGGAGCATTTCAAGATCTGGGAAGACGGCGTGCCGCAGAAGATCCAGAGCGTCACCAAAAGCAAAGCGGCGATAACCGCCGTGCTTCTGGTGGAGTTCGCGGCCACCAACTACAACTTCATGATCGACGCGCTCAATGGCTCGTACGCCTTTGCCTCCACCTTGCAGCCGCAAGACTGGGTAGGCATTATCGACTTCGACATCAAGCCGCACGTCCTTCTGGATTTCACCCAGAACAAGGATGCGGTTTTTCAGGCGCTGAACACGCTACGCATTCCCGGCTTTAGCGAGACCGACATCTTCGACTCGATGTACGACACGCTCGATCGCCTGGATCGCATCCCGGGACACAAGGAACTGGTAATCATCGCCAGCGGGCGCGACACCTTCAGCAAGATCACCCTCGACCAGACGATCAAAAAGATTAAGGCTACGCCGAACGTCACCATCTACACCATCTGTACCGGCGAAGCGTTTATCGAATTCATGCAGGCAGCGGGCGGGGGCAGCTTCGGAATGACCAACTACATGCTGGATTTTGCGCAGGCCAAGAACCAGATGGCCGCCTTCGCGCGCATGACCGGCGGTCGGACCTATGCCCCGCGCCAACTCGGCGAGTTTCCTGACATCTTTCGCGAGATCGCCGGCGCCATCCGCGATCAGTACACCATCGCTTACAAGCCGACCAATACCAAGCAGGACGGCACCTATCGCAAGCTGAGAGTCGAACTGGTTGGCCCTGACGACAAGCCGCTCGTCATCAAGGACCAGAAGAACAAGGACATCAAGTACACCATTCTCGCCCGCGATGGCTATACCGCTAAGCACGAGGTGGAGTGAGGGCAGAGCTGGTTGACTAAGGTTAGAGCTTGATTAGGTTGAGCCCGGCCTTTAGTGTCGGACCGGCTACTCGGATTTCCTTCGGCGGTGGAGTGAGACCCACCCAAATCGAACCCCGAAGGGCTGGAAGCGCAGTTAGCCCAGGACGGAGCGTAGCGGAGTCCTGGGTGTCCGTTTATATCAACCCTTAGCCGGCTTCAGCCGGCGACAGAAAATAACCATAGCGCCGTGGACGAGCCGCTTCCTGTAAGAGCACGAGGTCAGGAGCCCGAAATAAGCACATAAAGTACTGGCTCCAGCCGCTCAGGACACAGCTTCTCATTGGCTGGAGCCCGCTGGCTAATCGGCCACCTCAGTGCATGTCGCTCATACCGCTGCCGCTCCCGCCCGATTGCGACAGCATCTTCACGTTGTCCACGTGTATGGAGCCGTTTGCGGTCATCGTACCGGTGACGGCCACGTGATGTCCCAGGTGATCCTGTAACGCGGCTGGGTTGTCGATGGGAATTACTTTTTGATCCTTGTCGCTCACGAACACCGGCTTCTCGCCAGCCGCCACGCATTTCTTGGCGCAGGCCTCATGCGCCGCATTGGCGCCCCTGGCTCCGCACATGGAGTCGCTGATCCAACCGTTCCACGTCTGGTCTTTCGCCGCCGCCGACAGGGTCATGCCGAGAAGGTAGAGCCCGATAACCAATAGAGCTCGTTTCATCTTCAATCTCCTATTGAGTTTGCCGCCGAAGGGCCGCTTTAATTCTGGTAACGAATGGAATCGGCCAGAGAAGCCTCTGCTTCCAGATGCGGATTTCCGTCGGCCCGCTCCACCCGCTCCATTCCCTTTTCCGTACATCAACAGCTGCGGCGCAGATTGCACTGCCCATGAGTTTATTCCATTGCCGCGACGATTGGCGCGAATGAATCTCCGAACGGACCTATCCCGGCTGCAGCTCACCGCAGCCCACAGGCGAATCATCCCAGGTTGGTGGAAGTTTACTTCTGAATGGAGGTGTCAGTGATGGAAGGCGCCGTGCTCGGCAATGGCTTTGACCTCTGCTCGAACAGTACCACTTCACCGGGCTTTACGTAGCCCAGTTGTTCCCGCGCTTCCTTTTCGATCACGCTGGGGTCACCGCGTTGCAGCGCCTGCACGTGACGATCCAGGTCTTCATGCTCGGTTTTCTTGTGCTCGATCTCCTGCTGCAGGGCCTGGACTTCCGCGCGCTTGCTCTCCCAGACCTTCATGCCGTTGGCGCCGAACACCACCTTGTATCCGATCAAGGCCGCCAGCAAAGCAATGCACAATGTCGCCAGCACACGACGCATGCGATACAGCCATTTGCCGGCAATGCGAACCGTGATCGTCACAGCATCATCTAGAAGACCGTGCCTTGCAGTTGCAGTCAAGCGAAGTTCCTACGAAAATCGTCGCGCGAACCAACTCAGATACAACGAACAGACAGCGAAACAGTTATGTCGGCCCGGCCCTTTGAGTTTCTCCTCGCAGCGCCATGCGACCGCATGCTACAGTCTCACCTGACTTCGAGGAGTCTCCGGTGACGAACACCCGCATCGTGCTCACCACGGTTGGCCTGAAAGAGGTAGCCGAAAAGCTTGCCCAACAGCTGGTCGAGCGACGGCTGGCTGCTTGCGTCAACATAATCGGCCCGGTCCGTTCCGTCTATCGCTGGAAGCACAAGGTACACAACGAGCAGGAATATCTGCTGCTCATCAAGACCACTACCGACCATGCGGCGCAGTTGCCGTCCGCATTTCGCGGATTGCATCCCTACGAATTGCCTGAATGTATCGAGTTACCGATCGAAGGTGGAAGCGAAGATTATCTGGCGTGGTTGGCCGCGGAAGTAAGCAGCGGCGAGTGACAGCTATGCGATATCCATCGGCCCGCCTGACTCCACCATCCTTCGCTGATGACCAGCCCCCGCTGCTGTCGCACAGTCACCGCCGTTTGGTACAATAACGCACGAACGTGGGATGAGAATCGGCGTTCGCTGCATACTTGAGCCGCAGTTTCTTACGGAACTTTCTTCACCTTACTCCGCGCATCACTCGCCGAGGTTGGTGACTTATCGCCCCACAGCGAACCTTCGCTTTGCGCGGACGCAACGTTATAGGAGCCTGTTCTGACGTCGCGATCGAGTAGCATTGCTTATAATCCGGCGCACCATCGTTTTGCCGTAATCCTCGCCTGGGCCACCTTTCTGCTCATTGTTGCTGGCGCGCTGGTGACCAGCAATGACGCCGGCCTTTCTGTTCCCGACTGGCCAACATCCTTCGGTTCGCTCTACAAGCTGCCTCCCATGGTCGGCGGTGTGAAGTGGGAGCACGGCCATCGTATGTTCGCTGAGTTCATCGGCCTGTTGATCATCGTGATGGCGGTTTGGACCCAGCGCGTCGACAGCCGTAAATGGATGCGCGTGCTTGGGTGGACGGCACTGGGAGCGGTCATCGCCCAGGGGGTTGTTGGCGGCGTGACAGTGCTGCTGGGCCTGCCTTGGGTCACTTCGACGCTGCACGCGACTTTAGGTCAAATGATTTTTGCACTCGTCGTCGCGATGGCATTATTTACCAGCCGGTTGTGGCTGCAGGACTGCGATCCAATCGCTGAGCGCGACCTCTGGCCCGGCACTCCGGCTCTCGCCGCGATTGCGTCGGCAGCGATCTGGGTGCAGTTGATTCTTGGAGCCGCCTTCCGCCACTTCGGCATGAAGCTGTTGCCGCATCTCATTGGCGCCTGTGTCGTCACCGCCGTAGTCTGCTGGACCGTGGTGCGTGTCCTCACGCGTTATGGTACTGTTGACCACCTGCGCAAGCCGGCGCAGCTCTTGCTTGCCTTGCTGATGATTCAGCTGGGCCTCGGCTTTTGTGCCTACCTCACGCGCATGACCTTCGGACACAACGCCGTGCAGCCTTGGCAGATCATGGTGGTCAGCACGGTAGCGCACGTAGCCTGGGGCGCGCTCGTACTGGCGGTAAGCGTCATCCTGATGATCCAGACGCGTCGCATGATCACCGTCCACGCTGTCGAAGTCGCGGCGCAACGCGCGCACGGAAAGGCCGTAGTCGCATGAGCACTGCCAGTCAGCCATTGGCCGTCCCGCGCCAGGGAATTGCCTCGCTGGCTCGCGACTACGCCGTCCTGACCAAGGCTCGGGTCACCACACTGATCGTGATGACTGCCTGGGCGGGCGCCTATTTCGCCGCCGCGAAA